>JAYEIM010000001.1:0-4224 GCA_034660095.1 Campylobacterota bacterium
TGTATATATCATAAAGTTTTTATCTATATTGTATCCAAGTGTTAGATCTACTATATGATTAAAATCAATATAATCAAGCCCCTCATCTCTGCTAAATCTATCATATTCATAGCCAAGCTCTATAAAAATATCATTTATTTCATAAGTAGTATTAAATCCAAGAAAAAACATCATCTCATCACGACTTAAGTCTTTTAAAATGGTAGAATCAATATCTACCAACTCTTGATTTGCTACTATTTTATTCTTTATTTTTGTATATTTTACTCCACCATAATAATCAAAAAGTAAACTTCCAGAGTTAATATCTGATATAAGTCTTAGATAAATACTGCTATCACTTGTATCTTCTAATCCTAACCACGGATAGTACTGCAAGATAATATAGTTGTTATTTTGAGTGAGTTTAATTTGGTTTTGTGTTTGCTCCATATCAAAGTTTTCTGATCCAAAATATCTTTTTCCTAGTTGATTTATATCATCCAAATCTGTAATATAAAAATCATATAACTTATTGTATATAAATCCAAAATCAAAAGATACTTTATCTTGAAAGTTATAACGAGAATATATCTCATTTGAACTATTTATGATATCTTTTGAGCCGTATTCTATATTTAGTTCATTGTTTTTATAATATATCAATAAATCATCACTAAAACCATATCTAATAAAAAAGTCATAACCACTTAAATCTCCAATAGTATCAAACTGCTTAGTTCCACCAAACTCTTCCTCTTTTAGATTTAAAATATCTACTGTATCATTTAGTAGTATATATCCTAGTCCAACTTCAACTGTATCCATAGGTACTGTTTGTGCGTGTATATGGTGGTAGTCATATACACTATCTTTTGCATATAAAAGTGATGAAATTAAGCATAGTAGATATAAAAAATTATTTGATTTTAATCTCACCAGTTACCCCTTGAGCATTTATGAAGTCATATTCATTGTATATAAGTTTTAATGTTAGTGTTTTAGAATATTTAAATATAGGCTTGGTAGATACTATCTTAATATCATAGTCTGTTGCTATTTTAAATCTACTTTCACTAACTGCAGTTTGATTTTTCATAACATAACCTAGGTTTAGTTTGAGTATACCATTTTCTAAAGATATAGATCCTTCTCTTACATTATCGGGATCATAACTATCACTAAAATTTGTACCACCACTTTTATTATCACCATATCCATATATATCTAATTTTGAAGGTGCTGTTATATTATCATCTCTTATAGAAATATCTTTATAAACAAAATCACCCATATCATCACTACCATCATCTTCAGATTTTATAAATCTAACTCCTATATTAAAACTATCATAATCAATACCTGAATTGACCTCTAAACTTATATTCCATATATCTTCTATATCACTAGTTGATGTTATCTCTTTATAATCTAAAGTTCCAATATTTTTTATATTTGTAAATAAAGAACTATTTTCCTCATATAAATAAGTCTCTAAACTTCCTGAATAGTTATATAACGATAGTTTAAAAACTTCATCTTCTAATGTACTATTTGATTCTATTATAAGTGTATCATAGTTAAATAAGTTATTAATAGTTTTGTTATATTCTTTTGATAGTTTATATAGTGCATTTGTTAGTTCTTCTAGTTTGTCATTATTTGCTACTGAAGGTAGCTTGTATAAATCTACATTATTTATACCAAACAATTCAAATAGTTTAACTTCTATTGCTGCCCTTCTTGTAGTATTTGACTCACTAAGTAGTGTTGTAACTGGTGTGATATTATTTGAATATGAGCTTAAATTTAAATCCAAAACTACATCATTTAATGTTTTATTATTATCATTATCTATATCTATCCATCCGCTACTTGCATATATAGGATAAGTAGGTACATCTTCAAAATTATAAATATTTGTATTTGGAGTATTTACAGCATAGTTGCCATCGCTATCTTTTACTATAGCTAGATACACTGCACCTCTTTCAACATATACTGTTTTATTTGTATTTGGTATATTTATCTCTTCATTTTCGTTTTCATTTGTGTTGTTTGTATCATTATTATCTAAATTTACATTGATTATAGATTGTATTGGTTTTGATTGGTCACTGCTACAGCCTAATAGTATAAATGACATAAGAATAATAAAATAATTTATAATGTGATTTGATTTCATCATAAAATTATAGCAAAGTGAAGATTAAACTAATGAAATAAAAAAAGGACTAAGCTTATGCTTAGTCCCTTTGGGTTAAATATATTTTGTACTAGTTAATAGTAATAGTTCCCTCAACAAGTTGAACTGGACCAGTTTCTCCATCAATAGTAACATTGTCTTCTTTAGTACCATTTACATATATACCAACTATAACTGCTTTTAAGTTAAATGAACCAGTTCTAGTAATAGCTGTTAAATCAGTATCAAAGTTGTCATCTAATTTATCAAACATATTAGATAAGTCAACTGCAACATCTCCATTTGCATCTGCTGTGTATACATTTTCTTCATTATTTGTAATAGTAGCAGTCACTTCTTGATTATTTGCTTTTGTGCCATTTACTGTTAGATTTGTATCTGCAGCTACTGTTACTGTTACTACATCATTAGCATCTTTCTTAAATACTATACCATCTTTTATAAATGCTTCAATACTTCTATTACTACCATTTTCATTTAAAACTACAGCAACACCAATATTTTTAGTTGTATCTGTAGGTATATTTGCTGCATCAAATGAAAAAGATACATTCATAAGATCTTCTATATCTGTAACATCATTAGTTACCAATGTAAATTCACCATTTGCAACTGTCACTGTTTTAGTTCCTATTGTGATTTGATTATCAGTAATTGATAAACTTTCTGGTGTTGGTTCTACAAAAATACTATCGTCTATCTCTGTTGTAATTTTGATATAAATTGTATCTGTAATTTTAACATAATATATAACTTCTCTTACTGCTCTATACTCCTCAGGTACAGTTTGTATATCTACAACTTCTGCCTTTTTAACTGTTACACCAGCTACTGGCTCAACTGTTACAACTCCATTTTCAATAGATATTTTTAATGTAGCAGGAGCAGAATTTGCTATATTTCCAGCTGCTGCAGCTGCTTCTTCTTCTGTTAATGTTACTGTTACTGTTTTTATTACAGAAGGAGTTTCTTGATCTTCTTTATACTCATCTTCATTCACGATTACATCATTTTTAATTCTAGAAATTACTGCAGGATTTAATTTTTGAGTAAGATTTTCATCTTTTACTTCTTCTACAAATGTATCAATATTAATTACAGTAGTTGAATTAAGGTCTTCACTTAACTCTTGTATAGCTTGAGTAATTACATCCATTGAAACTTCTTTAGTTGGTTCAGCAGTTAAAATCTTAGTAACTGCAGATGTCGATATCTCAACAGCTTTAATTAGTTCGTCAATTGTTGTATTTGAATCTGAAGCAACTGTTAAATTTACATCATCAAGTGCATTTGATAAAGTTGCCACAGCATTCTTTTTATCATCATCAGTTATTTTAGTACTAGCAACTGTTGTTACTGCAGAAGTTAAGTTTACATCATCACTTGAATTTGATATAGTAGATGCAACAGATTCAGCTACATCTGTAAAATTAACAGATTGATTAGCGTCTGAATTTTCAACTATAAATTGAAATAATCTTGCTACTTTTAATGATTGTTTTAATATTTCTGTATTACCATCTTGTGCAGCAACTATTGGATCTAAAGAAAGATTATCTATATCTATCCCTAAAGCATTTGCAGTATTTTCTCTCGCAGTTGTTATTGATACATTATTTTCTACCATTGCTGCAACTAAAGTAGTAACAGGAGTAATCGCTACAGATTCTGTAGTACCAACTTCTACTGGTGCTTTTAATACTCCATCAAATATTTCGCCAGAATCAACATCTGTTCCACCAGCTACAGATATAGTAACAGTCTCAGACAATTCTCCACTAATTGTATATGTACCATTAGTATCTGTTTGTACTGTTTCATCAGAGCTTATATTGCCATCACCATTAAAATCTACAGTTACATTTGAATCTTTTAAGTATCCTTTTACCGCAACTCCTTTTAATGTAGTAGATTCTGCTCCTCCATCCTCAACAGCATCACCATCACTAAACACACCACAACCTGTAAACAACACCGCACCCAATATCGCTGCAGATGCAGTTTTACTTATACTTGAAAAATTCATTTTGTATCCTTTT
>JAYEIM010000002.1:0-4223 GCA_034660095.1 Campylobacterota bacterium
ACTTTATATTTTATAGATATATCAACAACATTTTTTGTTCCAATTATATTATTTACTATTGCAGTACTTATGTTTGATTCTACTAATGGTACATGTTTATATGCAGCAGCATGTAAAACTATATCAGGAGTATATCTTTTAAAAGTATTATCTATATCTTTTATTGTAACAACTGAATGCATAATTGGAATTATTTTTGTACCACTTTCAATTACTTCTTGTTCTATTTGATATAGGTTAAATTCGCTATGATCTAGTATAATAATTTTATTTGCATTGTATTGGACACATTGTCTTACAAGTTCGCTTCCTATACTTCCACCTGCACCTGTAATTAAAACTGTTTTATTTTTTATAAATGAGGATATTTTATCTTTATCTAAATCAGCAGGGTGGCGTGCTAGAAGATCTTCTACTGATATCTCTTTAAGTTGAGTAGTAAAATCTTTGTTTTGAAGTATATCTTCTATAGAGGGGAGAATTTTAATCTCTTTAAAGTTATTACTTAGGTTTTTATATATTTTGTTTATATCTTTTCTACTAACACTTGGCATTGCTATTACAAGTAGATCATATTTAGTATCACCTAATTTCTCTTTTAGCTTATCACTTGAAACTATTCTAACTCCATCTATACTTCTACCTTGAAGTATTTGATCATCATCACAAAAATAGCTAACTTTATATTCACTATTTATAAATTCAGATTCAAGTTTTATACCAGCCTTTCCCGCTCCATATATAACAACATGTTTTGTTTTTTCTGTACCACTTCTATTTATATAATAGTGATAAGAATACATTAAGAAATTTATAGCAAATATATAAAAGAAAAGTTCAGAGATAAGTAATGCAAATCTAAATTCACCATGAAAATAAAATCCATAAAGAAAAAATGGGACAATATAAACTATACTTTTAAGTAAAAATGTTTTTTGAGTAGCTTTACTCCATGAAAGAGAATAATCTTTAAATATAAGTAGTGATGCAATTATTCGTATAATTATAACACTTACTACTAAAGTTGTATCAAAAGGTAGATGAAAGATAAAAAAAGTCCACCCAAAAGTTATAATAGTAAGTGATATAATCACTATAAAGTTTAATATTTTTTTATTTAAAATCATTTTTGTATCTTATCCTAAGGTATGTAGGAAATCTTGGTTTTCCATATTTTGTAAATTCTTTATATTTAAAAGTGATTATATCCCCAATTTTAGGTGGATTTTTTCTTTCATCTAGACTAAAACCACTTCCTATTTTAAACATTATACCATTTTCTAGTTTACATTTGACTGCACCAACGAGTCCTGTAAATTTACCTTTACCTTTCGTATATCCTATAACTTCGCATTCAGTATCTTTAAAATTTTTTACTTTTAAAGCACTAGAGGTTCTTTTTGATATATATGGTTTAGATGGGTCTCGAACAACTACACCTTCCCCGTTTTGTAGTTCTATTTGATTTAAAAACTTCTGTAGATGATTTTTGTCTTTTATTTTAATTTGTTTGATCACTTTTATATATTTATGATTCAAACTATTTACTTTTTTCAATCTTTCAAGTAATCCACCTTTTGCATTTGGCACTTCAAATATATAGTGTTTTATCTGTTTCCAATCACTTGAAGGTATTTTATCTCTTACTATTGAAGATATATTTTCAAAATCTCTTCGTTTACTCCATAACTCTCCATCAATTTCAAAGGTTGGATAATCTTTTGTAAACCATTTTGGTGCATGAATTATTTTACCACTACGAGTAAGAAGTTTTTGCCCATCCCAATAGGCTCTTATCCCATCAAGTTTTTCACTCATCACCCAGCCAGTTATATTTTGATCTTTATATGTTTTCAATTGTAGTAAATTTGGTTTTTGAGCAAAAGATAATAAAAATAAAGAGATGATAAAAAGTATCTGTTTCATGTTTCTTATTTTATCTATATCTTAAAAATTTTAAACTTTTTCTTTTAGCATATTTTTCAGTATGATTTTACCATCTTCAACACCTGGCTGATCATAAGTATTTATCTGTGTAAACTTACCTATTACAGATGTAAGAAGTTGAAATGTAAACATAAGTTTTCCTATATTAAATTCATCTACTTTATCTATGGTTATCACATCACATGGAATATTTTTCAAATCTTCTACAGCAGCAATAGTTGCATCTGCTTGATGATTTATCATATCTTGAAATTTAATATTATCTATATAATCTATCTCACCAAGCCCTTCTAGTTTTATATTTGGTATACTAATATCTACTTCAAAATCATCAACTTTTATAAATGTTACAGTTTTATCTCGACTTCCTTGCATAACTAACTGCAAAAAACTATGTTGATCTACAGGACCCAAAAGTCCAATAGGCGTTAATCCTTGTCTAGTATTATTTATATTTAATTTACCTAGACTTTCCCCCCATAGCTGAATATACCATCTGTTAAATCCTTCAAGTAAAGAGGAGTAAGAAAAAACTACATTTATATTAAATCTATTTTTATTCTCCACCATAAATCTAGCTTTGGTCATGATCTCTTTATAGTATTCTTTTTTAGCGAAAAAACTATTTGATATCTCTTTACAGCCAGATAAAAGTTTATCTATATCTATACCTAAAATAGCAAGTGGTACAAGTCCAACTGGACTAAATACAGAAAATCTACCACCTACATCTTTTGGAATAGTAAAAGTTTTCATATCGTTTGCTTTTGCATAGCGATTTAGTTTACTATCATCTTCTGTGATACAGATACAGTTTGATTTGTCAATTTTTACTAAGCTATGAAGATATTTAAAATTACTCATAACTTCTATAGTTGTTCCTGATTTACTTATAACTATAAAAAGTGCATCTTTAAGATTTATTTTTGAAACTTTTAGTTTTAATTCTAACGGATCAGTTGATTCTAAAAAATGAAGTTTTTTATCATTTGTTAATCCTCTGACAAATTTATGTATAGCAAAAGTTCCTAAACTACTTCCTCCAATACCTATAACAACTATATCTTTTTGAGTAACAGTTGCCGCAAATTCTTTTATATTTTTTGTATCTTGATAAGGTAGATGATAGTAACCTATTATCTCTTTTTCTTGTATAATTTGTTTGAAAATGTCATCATTTGATTTTATTTGATAAAAATTTCTACTGTATTTCATCTATTGTTCTTTATTTTTATTGTAAAAGTAATTAGTAGCTTCAACAAATCCATCTACGGAACCACAATCAAATCTTTTACCATCAAATTTATAAGCCAATACCTTACCTTGCTTTGCAAGTGTTAAAAGTGCATCGGTAATTTGTATCTCTCCACCTTTTCCTGGTTTTGTATTCTTTATAGTGTCAAATATTTCAGGTATAAGTATATATCTACCTATGATAGCTAAATTAGTTGGTGTATCTTCTGGGTTGGGTTTTTCAACCATATTTGTAATTTTGAATGTTGAATGTTGAATGTTAAATTGTTTTGTGTCTAGTGACTCTATCTCTACTATACCATATCTATTTACTTCTTCTTTTGGTACTTCTTCTACAGCTACGATACAATGATCAGGGTATTGTTTATAAATATCTACCATTTGTTTAAGTACTGCATCATTTTCATTGTCACATAAATCATCTGCAAGTATAACTGCAAATGGTTCATCTCCTATTAAAGTTTGTCCAGTTAATATTGCATGACCTAAACCTTTCATCTCTATTTGTCTAGTATATGAAAATGTGCAGTTTTCTATTACATCTCTTATTTCAGTTAAATAATTCTCTTTAGAAGTTCCTAATATTTGATGTTCAAGTTCATAAGATATATCAAAATGATCCTCAATTGCTCTTTTCCCACGCCCTGTAACAATTGCCATTGTATTGCAACCTGCATTTATCGCTTCCTCTACACCATATTGAAGTAAAGGTTTGGTAAGAACTGGTAACATCTCTTTTGGAATAGCTTTTGTTGCAGGTAAAAATCTAGTACCATATCCTGCTGCTGGGAATAGGCACTTCTTTATTTCTATATTTTTCATTAATGTCCGTATATTATTTGATTAATACTAAATAACTTAGTATATATTTAAGAAGAGTATAGTGAAATTTTACTTAAATTTGGTGGAGTCGTGGAGAATTGAACTCCAGTCTTAAAACAATTCAAATTAGCGTCTACATGTTTAGATAAGGTTGATCAATTTCACCTTACATTAGCTCAAGCCTCCAAGGCTAATATAAA
>JAYEIM010000003.1:0-4217 GCA_034660095.1 Campylobacterota bacterium
CATGGGTCAGTTATATTTAATGCTAATTGAAATAGTTCTTGTGTGATGGGATACTCCGTTATTTAAAGTTATTTCATTAATTATAGCTTAAAGTAGATTTACCCACACTTTTTTAGAAGGAACCCTTATATTTTTATCAATATATCTGTATATTTCTTTTCTTGTATCATTCTCGAAATCTCTTAATGTCTTAGCTATAACCGAATCTAAATCAATTTTAGTTTTTCTTAAGGTATTTCTGAGATTGTCTGAAGCAATATCAACTTCTTGAACTACTTGTTTATAGAGTGGCTCAAAATTATTTTTTAATGCTTTATCCAAAATATCTATCAATTCATTTAGAATTTCATTAGCTTTGTAATAGTTTGATTTTTTTATCTTTTGTTTTGCATTTACTACCAATTCATCGGTTATAAAGTTGCATAACTCATCAAAATTTGCTTTTTTTACTAATTCATCAGTTGAAAATTTATCTAAGAATTTTTTCTTTTCATTATAAATTGGAGATTCAGCTAACAAACATTTAGCAATAGCTAAAAAAGCAATTTTTGCTGAGACTATTTTGTGTCCAGCATAGTTTTCTTTTAAAATATTATTTATTTTTTCATCTACTATTTTTAATGAATCCTTTTCATCATCACTTACCAATGCTTTGTTTAGTTGCATTGGGTTGGTAACTCGTTTATTAAAAATAGTGTAAACTTCCGTTTGCGAACCTAAGTGTTCTTTGATTTTTTCTAAAGTTCCTTTTTTATGCTCATCACCTTTTTGGGGTGGGGTTGATGAACTTGTGACATAAAAAACAGCATGAGCTTTTTTTACGGCATGAGATATTTCATCAATAACAATTGTTTCATCTCCTTCAATTCCAGGTACATCTAAAAATGCAAACTCTTGATTATTGTGTGTAAAATTATAAGTTGTAGACTTTTTAGTAAAATCAGATCTTCCATCTCCAATAATTTGACCATCAACAAGATATTCAAGAGAATCAAAAGTGTCTGTTTCTAATGCTTTGATCTTATTTTCTAGTTGCTTTAATTCATTATTTTTATTTTTTAAAATATCATTTAAACTTTTAACATCAATTTCATATTTGACTTTTTTTTCATTTATCTCAAGATTTCTTTTATCAATTTCTTTTTGAATATTAATAATATGCAACAATGATAATAGTTTATAAATAATTGAATTTGCTTTCTTTTTTGAATCATCAGATGTAATTTGATTAATTTTTTTTTCTAAATCATTTTTGTCATCTTTATAGTCAAGTGCTAATTGTTCATTATCTACTTTATTCTCTAAAATATCATTTTTAATAGATTCAATTTTCAATTCTAAATGTTTTTTGTTTATATCGTATTCTTTATCAATTTTTTTGAATATTTCTTGCTGCTTAAGCTTTTCTTCTTCTTTAAAATGTATTCTTAAAGCTTCAATAATAGTTGATTTTCCTGCATTTGTTTCACCATAAAATGCAACTGTAAATCTTTCCCATTCTTGACTCTTCATCAATTCATCAATTGCTTTATCGAGCTTTTCTTTTCTGAAAACATCTATCATGTTTAAAACTTCAGATTTTGACACTTCGAACTGCTCATCATCAGATTGTTGTTCTAAGGTATTAATAATATTATTAATATTTGTTTTCAAATAATCATAAATTTCTTTTGGATGATTAATATTATCTAACTGCATATTGACATATCCTTCTTAATGTATTATTTTCACTAAATCATTATATTATATATTTGCAGTCTATAATAACAGATAGTGTAACCATAGATTGCATTGTTATTCTACTAAAAATAAACTTCAAGCAAAATTATCTGTAACAGTAGGTTGAAGTATGCAAAAAATAACAAAAGAAGAATTTTATAAAACCATTGGTAAAAATGTAGCAAAGAAGAGAAAAGCAAAAGGCTTATCTCAACTTAAGCTATCTTTACAAATGGGCTATAAATCTATCTCTATCGTATCTGGTGCAGAGATATACTACAAAAATACACACTTCAACCTTGAACACTTACTTAAAATATCACAAATACTAGAAGTAGATATTTGTGAGTTTTTTAAAGAAAGCTAAGCTACAAGTTTTTCATCCGTTTCATCTTTAAAACTATCCAATACTTTTTTAACTTCTATTACTAATCGTTTTGAACTTTTTGTTGGTTTGTCATTTTGGTTTATGAGATTTATATTTAAAATATCATTGATAGTATTTGACAACACAAGAGTATCACTCAAAGTTTTTTTAGCTTCTTTTGAATAAGACTTATAATCTTTTGATACCTCTAATATAGCTGATACTTTAGTTATATATGTTTGAAATAGTTGATTGATATCATAAAGTGAAATAAATAGATCATTTGAGATATTTAATATATCTTCTTTATTTATTTTAGATTTTGGAAAGCTACTATTTAAATCTATCTTTTTTTGTTTGTCTAAGCTAAGATGTTTTATCTTTTTTAGAGTAGTTTGGAACGCTTGATATGAACCATCATATATGCTTTGTCTTAGAGTATAGAAGTTTTGAAGTGTTTTGTTAACAACATCTATATCACTATCATTTTTATTTTCATCACTACTTCTATAGTACCAATCAGGTATAATGTACTTTTCTTCAAAACCAGTAATAGCGTTTATTGTTTTTTCAGCTATGCTACCTACTGCATCATCAAACGCAATAGATCTATCTATATCACTATCAATATACTTTTTTACACCATATCCCGTTGCTCCTAATGCAACTGCACCTAAAATGAATGGTATCATCACTTACTCCTTAATATTTTTATATCAAGAAGTTTATCAGTGGTAGATGACAGGTTATGTCGTTTTTATATATTTAAATACTCTTTTAGTTTATTTTCTAATTTTTCTTGCAAAGATATAGGCTCTATTATTTTTATATTTGGTATCCAGTATCTTACAACTTTAAGTATCTCTTCTTCATAAGATACTTTTGTGGATATGGTTATATACTCTTCATTCTGTTCTAGTATAGTTTGATTTGGTAGTAGTTTTCTTCTTAGAAAATACTCTGCTACACTAATATCAATTTGAAGTGTCACATCTATAATAGTTTGTGAAAACCATGTGGCTTTGTTTTGTTGTATAGTTTTTATAAACTCTTCGTTTGGTATAAAAGTGTCTTTTAGTTTTGATAGGCTTGATAGTTTTGTAAAAGTATATGTTTTTAAAGTACCATTTTCATCTGCTACTAAATACCATATACCATCTGTATTTACTAATTTGTATGGAGATACTATTCTTGAGTTGTCATTATAGGTAAATTGTAGTTTTGTATTTGTAACTATAGCTATGTTTATAAGCTCAAATTCTTTTTTCAAAGAGCTTGTATCTTCATACTCATAGCCTTTTATTATATAGTTTTGGTTTACTCTTGTGTTTAGTAAATCTACTATAAAATTATCATCAAGACTTGGATATAGTTTTTTTATACCACTTAAACTAGCAAAGTTTTTAATATCTTCAAAGTTTAACTTCCTTAAACAATACTCTTCTAAAAAGTATAATCCATTCTCTTTTTTAATAGGAAGATATGAGAACCTTTCATTTAGATCTCTTTGGATCGTTCGTTTAGCTACATTAAATTCATCTGCTAAATTATCTATACTTAGCTTTTCACCATCATTTAGCTTGGTTAGGATTATTGCTAGTCTTGTAGCTATTTTATCGTGTTGTTTTGGCATTGTAAAATCCATAATTTATTTAGAAATTAGTATATCTAAACAAATTAAAAACTCATCATTCATTTCACATAACTTTTAACTTCCAAATATTTTCAACCATATATTATTAAAGTAGTCAAAGCACCAATAGCCTTTGAAATCTACATAAAAATACAAGGGGTAAAAATGATACTAGAACCAAAAGAGATAATTGTTTCCACTCAACAACCATCAATACTAAACAGACTATTACATAGTTTTATATGTAAAGAAGCAAGAGGTGTGTTATGAAAATGAATAATTTTGATACACAACAACAAACTACTATTTTAGGACTGAGTACATTGATATTTTTTGCCTCTGGTCAATCACTTATATTACAACCAATGGCAGTAGCTTTGGGATTTGTAAGCACCTAGCAAACAGCACCTAAAAACTTTCAAAACTATCTATAAAATAATAGATAAAATCTTCCTAAAAGTCCTTATTTATGGTATAATACACCATGAGTAAACAAGA
>JAYEIM010000004.1:0-4199 GCA_034660095.1 Campylobacterota bacterium
AAATAACAACTAATACATATAGAAAAATAGTTGGATTTTCAGCACCCTCAACTTTTTCAAAAATACCACCCATTCCATTTATAAATGCTGTAATGAACAACAACGGTATTGATATAGCCCAAAACTTTGCTCTACTATATTTTGCTTCAAACATTTTATTTTTCTTCCTTATTACATTATGTTGATAATCATCAAATATACTTAGCAATAATAATTAATATATCTTCAATTAATTCATCAATTACTTTTTGTGTTTCTATTGTACTACTCATACTATGCTATCTCTTATTATCTAAAAACAACACTTAGAGATAGTCTCATTTATACATTCTGTTTTAATTTTTTTGATACACTATACCCTATCAGTAATTCAACAAAAGTAGCAACTGCCCATGCTCCATGTATAAATAACCATAATATAGAAATTATCACGATTACTATTATTGCTTGTTGCTCATCAAAAAGATAACCTAAAATCATTCCTACAATTAAAAATATGATAAAATACTCAAACATAATATCCTCTCTATTTAGTTGTAACTATCTAAAAACTAATTGTTGTTTCTATCATAATATGCATTTAATTATACACATTCTGTTCTACTATTTTTTTATCATTTGATACAACCATTCGTAGGCGTTCATTAGCACTATGTTCATAAGCAGTATCTTGAACTTTAACAAAAACGCGTGTGTTATCAGGCATAATATATTCAAAGATAATATGTTTATTATCATTTTTCATTATTTTATATGAATTATTCTTCATAAAACTTCTATAACTTGCAATACTCATACTAATAGGAACACTTTGATTCATTTTAACATATCCATCCCTAATGTAATTATTGATAATTCTTTTTTTATTGTTTGATGCTGAATAGAGAAAATAAACTACCCATACAATTATTATTAGAAATACAATTTCCATATTTACCCCTTTTTTTTTGTTTTAAACTTTTAAATTTTGCATCTATGTGAAAGTCTACGCTCTTGAATATATAAATCATCACTTTCATATTGCTCTTTAGCTAATTTTGTTTTTTCTTCACTTCCAGTCATATCCATAACTTGACAATACACATCAAAAGATCTCTTTCCACTATAATGACCATCATTTGGTGAACCATACAGTTCTAGGTATTCCAATAGTTCTTTAATGCTACTATTGGGAAAATTTAAACTATCACCCATACCATTGTGATACCTAAGAACAAAGTCGCGTGCAATCAATACATATAAGAGATTTTCACACTCCAGATAAATATCCTTATCGGTAAAAAAATGAACTCTAAAAGTATTAAATAGTTTACCATATAAAGGATAATCATCATGATTAACAGTATACTCCAAAAGAGTGACTTGACCAGGTATATCTTCAATTTTTTTATTTTCTAATACTGAAACAAATTTAAAGATATATTCATCCTCATAAGAGCAAGACTCCTTTGATATAGACCTACTAAGAGTATTGCTTATTTTTGAATCAACCAAATGGCTAAGATGCCAATAATCCATACAATTTTCTTTTCTTGGTGGATAACCTCTTTCTGTATCTGTTAAGTGTTTGTTTATCTTCTGAAAATGCCAATACATTAAATTATCATCTATTACCCCTTCTCTATATAGGTAATCATCTAATAGATATAAAGCTGTGTTTAAGTCACCAATCCAATACCGATAATTACAACAGTAGTAATGTGATGTGTCCTCTTTTATTTCTTCTGTAGCAAAAGACAAAACAGAATCCCAAGCATGATAAAGACTATTTTTTGGATTCCCTTTATATCTCATAGCTTCAGCATATGTATCATGTAAACGTCCACGATGTACATTTATATCCACTTTATTTAAATATTCTTTGCTTGCTTTAAAATACTCTAATGCTAATGAATTTAAAGCACGCAAAAAGCTACTATCTTTTGATGCATAAGAAAAATAATCACCAAATCTTTTAAACTTTAATTCCAGAGAATATTGTCCTCCATATTTTATTATATTACTTTCGTATTTCCAAAATAAACCCATTTTAACCCTTTATTTATATCGATGCCATGGAGAATCACTTGGCTTAAGTATTCCATTATTCATTCTATATTGTTCTATATTTTGCTTGATCTCTTTAATCATCTCTTTTCTTCTTTGAATGTTATACTTTATTAATTCTCGTGGTTCTGAAAAATGCATTGTACCATCATTATGATATTGAAAATAAGATGCTCTTACACCAAGTTCATCTATAGTTAAAAATTCATTATCAAGCAAAAAAGTAAGAAACTCTTTTGGAATCGTAATCTTATCTACAATAATATCATGATAACTTAAATTTGTATCAATAGCATCCTTTCTAATGTTTGTATAGTGTGCTAAATCACTTACATTACATGTCCCATGCGGTTTCTTTTTGTAGCCAAATATACCTTTTGTAAACTCTGAGATACTACCACATTTTCTACATATTCTTGATAGTATTTTATTCCCTTTAAATAATATCTCATCTTGCGGCTCGTTTTCATAATGCTCCATACATACATAGCATCTATTCATTTTCTTCCTTTCTTTATTTTCATAAGACTTTACAAAATGACATATTTGTAAAATCAGACTAATATATAGTCCTATAAGACTAAGTTCTTAAGATGATTGTTAAAAGATTATATAGAAGATATTCTTTCATTAAAATAAAGTCCTATGGAGCAAAGCTTGATGGAAGAGTTAAATATAGAAGAGATTCATAAAAAGATTGGTATAAATGTTGCAAAATACAGAAAAGAAGTTGGTATGAGCCAACTAGAGTTATCCTTGAAACTCAGCCACAAAAGTGTATCTATAGTAGCTAGTGCAGAAAGATATTACAAGGGAAAACACTTCAATATTAACCATCTTTTTCAAATAGCCAATATTTTAAATATTGATGTGTGTGAATTATTAAAGTAGTTACACAATAGAAATACTTATATGCTTATAGTTTGTATATCAAATCATTAGTCTATTTTAATATGCTTATTAATAACTACTTCAACTTACAGAAAATAACAAATTTTCGCGAAAGTCCATTGTAAAGAAACACAATCACTCTCACAAAGAGACATACCCCCTATCACTTTATATCACTTAAATTGCTGCATATATAGCAAGTACATTTTATATTACAACATATCACATAGTCTAACGCAACCATATAGTATATACCTATTGCTTCACTAATCTAATGCCAACTCTGTTGTGATGTGTGAGTTAATAGTAGTTAGTGTGATGATGTTTATATAACTACAGTTAGACAATTTAGACATACCCTACATGTAAATATAACTATCAATACATATAGAGTCTCTGTCTAAATTGTCTAAGTCGCTAATGTGTCCGCAATGGCATTAAGCTAAATAATTAAATAACAGGTGCTAATGTTAGCAAACAAACTATCCAATTAAATTAGGAGGATAAAGTCATGAGTAAAATTAAAGATGAAATGAGTAGGGCAGAAGATGTAAGGTTGCACTATCACATAAGTTTTATGGAGCATCTATACGAGATGATGCCACAACAATTGTTACTATGTGAAGATGATATTATAGATATGCAAAGAGTTCATAATATAGAACAATCTCAGCTAAACGAGAAGTATAATGATGTCATAGATATAGAACAAAGTAATGTATCATTGATTTAGTTCAAAACCTCTTATGCATCATGCTCAACCTCTTTGCTACCGTTCGCAAGCTCACTATTTTAAAAGTCGTGCAAACTTTATCTACAAATACCATTCGCTTCGCTCATTACTTTAATCTTAGTCCGAAACCATCTCTTCCTTTTTTCTTATGAGCCTAAAGGTCTCATAAGGCATTTTTTGCCTGTTGGTCAAAAAACTGATTATCATTTTTGCCTATAAGGTCAAAAACTCTTTCTTTTTTTTATTTTTTTATTTTTATTTATGGTGTTGTATACTTTTATTTTTTATCTTGGTATTGATTTGGTTGTTGTTTTAGTATTTTTTCTTTTAGGTGGGCGATAAGCTAGATTTATAGTTTATTACAAAGCTAAAGCATAGTAAGAAACTTTAAATTATCTTATCTTGTTCCGATAGCTCCTATGAACTCTTTAGTTGTTCGTTTCACTCTCAAATAAAAAGGTCATAGTATCTATCTCTTGCAGGGGCAGAAGATGATATTGATATTTTTTTTCATTTATTCCTTTTCAAG
>JAYEIM010000005.1:0-4196 GCA_034660095.1 Campylobacterota bacterium
ATGAGGTATATTATAAAGGTGTAAATAACAAGTGCTTTAATGCTAGAGATGTGTTACTTGAAGTAGTATAATAGTTGGAATAAAAAAGGATTTTGGATTGGTCTTGACAAAGGGGGACATTATATAGCATTATATTGAAAAAAATTAAAAGGAAAATATTTTGAATACACCAAATTTATTTAAGTATGCCACTAGTGAATTAAGTCAAGATGCTATTATATGTTATATTTTAGAATGGGCAAAAATTGAAAATAAAAAGTTAAATAGTGAGTTGCATCAATTAGGAATAAATTTTTTAAATTCACTTTTTAATAAGTTTGATAATATAAATAAACCAACACAGTATGATGAAATAAATATAAAAAAACAATATAAAAATATTGATATTTTATGTATAGTAAATAATGAATATTCAATAATTATTGAAGATAAAACTAATACAAAAAATCATTCAAATCAATTATCTAGGTATTATAAACAAATAGAAGAAGATTCTGATTCAACTAAAATTTTACCTATTTACTTTAAGACTGGTGACCAAAGCAATCATGAAAATATAATAGAGAATGGTTATCAAATATATCTGAGAGAAGATTTTTTAAAAGTTTTAAAATCTAATAAAATACAAAATAATGTTATTAATGAGTATACGGATTATATTCAAAATATTGAAGATAGTATCAATAGTTATAAATCATTACCTATTAATGATTGGAATTATGATAGTTGGAAAGGTTTTTTTAAAGAATTAAAAATATTATTAAATGATGGAAATTGGGATTATGTACCTAATCCGCAAGGTGGTTTTTTAGGTTTTTGGTGGAACTGGAGCAATAACGATAATTTTAAATTTTATTTACAAATAAATCACAATATAGGCAAAATAATTTTTAAACTATATACTAAAACTGATGAAAAAATCGATAAATTAGTTATTGATAAATGGAAGCAACATATAGCTTACAATGATAAAAATCTTAGCATTATAAAACCAAAAGTTGTAAGAAGAGGGAAAAGTGCTACAGTAGGTATATTGGAAAATGAATTTAGAATAACAAATAATAAAAATATTATTGATATGGAAGAAACTGTAAAGTTTATTAAAAATATTGAAAATATAAAGTTAGAAAAGTTTAAAACTTTTTAATTAGCTACTAAATGACCCTATCTAAATCCCAATACCTAAGAGGTTTACAATGCCAAAAATCTTTATGGCTATATAAAAACAAACCTGAACTAAGAGATGCTACACAAAAAGCTCAAGAGTCTTTGTTTAATACTGGAAATGATGTGGGTGAACTAGCTCATAAGCTGTTTGAAAATGGTGTGGCTATAAAGTTTGATGCAGATAATTTTGATGGTATGATAAGAAAAACACAAGAGCTTGTAAAAAGCGGTTGTGAGGTTATATACGAAGCTACCTTTAAAGAAAAAGGCATCTTTGCAATGGCTGACATACTTGTAAAAAATGGTGATGCTTGGGATATTTACGAAGTAAAAGCAAGTACAGAAGTAAAAGAAAACTATATCATCGATGCATCTATTCAATGGTATAGTTTAAGCAGTGCCATAAATCTAAATAAAGTCTATATAGTACATATCAACAATCAGTACACAAGAGATGGCGAACTAAATATACATGAGCTTTTTAACATAGCTGAGATTACAGATGAAGTTTTAGATAAACAAGAACATATCCCTAAACATCTTCAAGAGATGAAAAAGATGCTAAATGAAGAGATGCCACAGATAGATATAGGTACGCATTGTAGTTGTGATTTTCATGGTTACTGTTGGGAGGATATACCATATCCATCTGTATTTAATCTATACAGAATGAAAACTACTAAAAAATTTGAGATGTATGCTGATGGTATAAAAAGTTACGAAGATATACCAAAGCACTTTAAACTAAGTGCTACTCAAAAACTTCAGGTAGATACTTACAAATCAAAAAAGCCATATATAGATAAACCTATCATAAAAGATTTCCTCTCAACTATAGAGTACCCTATAAACTTTTTTGACTTTGAGACATTTCAAAATGCCATACCTAGATTTGACAACCAAAGACCATATATGCAGATGCCTTTTCAGTACTCGCTACATATCTTACATAAAGATGGGACTATGGAGCATAAAGAGTTTTTAGGAGATGAAAACAGTGACCCAAGAGATGAACTGATAAAGCAGATGCTAGAAGAGATTACACCCACAGGAAGTATAGTAGCTTATAACAAATCATTTGAGATAACTAGGATAAAAGAGCTTGCAAACTACAATCAAGATAAAAAAGATGAACTTTTAAGCCTAAATGAAAGATTTATAGACCTCATAGTACCCTTTACAAAAAAAGGCTACTACCATCCAGATTTTAACGGAAGTTTTTCCATAAAGTCAGTTCTACCTGCTATGTTTGCAAACAACGATGAACTAAACTACAAAAAGCTAGGCTCAGTCCAAAATGGTGGGGATGCCATGGATATATTTGCCAATCTGCATCTTTTAAAAGACCCATCTAAAAGAGAAGCTATCAGAGATGACCTTTTAGCCTACTGCCATCTTGATACTCTAGCTATGGTTAGGATATATGAAAAACTTTTAAAGATAGTTGATAGATGAAAATACTACACACAACAGACCTACACTTCAACAAAAAATGGTTTGAGTGGATAGTGAATGAACAAAACAACTACGATGCTATCTGCATAACAGGGGATTTTTTAGATGTTGATAATGATGAGCCTATACAAAAGCAAGCATCGTGGGTGAAGAGTTGGTTAAAAGAGTTTAAAAAACCGATTTTGACATGTACTGGTAACCACGATAGTGTAGATTTTGATAATGGTGATTGGTTGGTATCTTCTGAGTATGCTTATAGTGATGGCTCAAAACCTACTATAAATGGTGTTAAGTTTGGATGCATCTCTTATGGTACACCAGATTTTTTTGAGTATGATGAGTGTGATGTTTTACTGTACCATCTACCTCCATCTTCTACAAAAACAGCTATTACTAAAGATTCAAACAAAGATTTTGGAGATCAAGAATTAAGCAGACTTTTAAAAAATGGTATGCTAGATGCCAAATATCTTTTATGTGGACATATTCATAATGCAAAAAGTACAGAAGATAAAATCAATCATACTATTATTCTAAATCCTGCTTCTGTAGCAGATAAAGATATACCGCCATACAAAATTATTGAAATTAGCATTAAGTGATTTAAAAAAACTATTTAAATAAGCACGGTCGCTTTTACATAGTTTTTTGGTAAGCTTTCATCATAAGAAACACCGAGATATATATTTGCCTTATATCTTATACGCTCTTTATAAGTATAGAATGATTCATCAAGTATTGTAGATATATTTATTTTTTTACTAATATGAAAGTGCATCAATATATTATTTATATTTTTTAACTTAAATTCTCTAGAAAAGCTATCTAAGATTAAATTGGTGGTTTTTGCAACTGAATTATTTTCATTTACTATAAATTGATTCATATATAAAAAATCTCTATTATTTAAAATTGACATCACTTCATTTCGATGTATTTTAATGTCAAACTTATTATCTGTATATAAATGTTGTAGTTCCTCATTTATATCTTCTCTATAAACTTTTTTCATGCTTTCCTTTTATTATTATAAATCAGCAGATAAATATTTTAAATATTTAGCATAAGGATTTCTATTGAAGTTACTATTTGAATCCATCATCATAGAATCTAAATCATTTTCTTCTAATCTTGCAAGTTTTGTATCATTCTGTAGTAAATCTTCTATATATACTCTTAATGCTTTATCACTAAAGCTAACCTTTGATTTATTAATATCTGTACTTACTTCTCTTGTACTAGGACTTTTTTTTCTATTTGATGGAGAGATATAGTTTTTAGTAGTATTAATTTTCATAGTAATCCATTTCAGTGATATCGTTTTATGATTATATAAATAAAACTAGACATTCTATGTCTATTGGAAGGAATTAGGTCTAAGAGCTGTTCTATCGAAGTAATGGCTTAAGTTAGTGCTATTCGGGCTATAACTTTCTTTTTAGCTAATGTAGTTTAATAAGCTTTTAATTGCTATTTAACTATTATATAATTAAAACAAATAAAAGGGGATTGTCATGGTTGAAGAGTATGATTGGGATACCTACGAGATGCTCAAAGAGCAGATTATTCAACAG
>JAYEIM010000006.1:0-4156 GCA_034660095.1 Campylobacterota bacterium
TTGAATACCAGTCTTTTTTACTTCATTATCTAAAAAGCATTCTAAGTATTGTGTTATCTGTGCATATTTACTCATCTGCAGTTTAAACCTTTAAAATTTATTAACAAAAACAATTATAACTAAGTTTCGTAACAGATAAGAGTTTAAACACAATTTAAACATATTATATTAAAATATGCATTAAGATTTTTTAAAATCTAATAAAAAGAAACTTCAATCATTCTTTTTAGAAATTATCACTACAAGGGCTAACATGAATAAGTTATTAAAAAATACTTTTTTAGTAATAATATTATTGGGTACAACGGGAATATTGTTTAGTGGATGTGCTGGAAGTAGCTATTCTAAAGGTTTTGACGAAGCTGACTAGCAAATCGTCAAAAAATATTAAAAGGAAAAAAATGAAAAAACAAATTATGACATTTTCTATTAGTGCAGCTATTGCATTAGGATTTACAGGATGTTTTGGTGGAGGTAATTTAACTACACCAGTTAAGCAAAGAACACAGGATGTTAATCCAAAGGCAATGATGGATGTTAAAGAAAATGCTCACAAAGCATTTGAAGAGAGTATATCAAAGCCAAAATATACTAGTAAAATAACAACAACACTCGGAGAGCTAAAATCTTCAAATCAAAAACTTTATAATTTGATATATCCAATTGCGCAAGAAGCTAAAAGAATGTATAAAGAAAGAGCTTTACCTAAAGATATCACAGATAATGGTGCACAGTGGTTGATAGCTGATTTGAATAGTTTAAATGTGACTACTGCAAATACAGGTAAAAAGTTCAATGGTAGATTTTCACCATTTAATGATCTATTAATTCTAAACTATAATGACTCAATTGATGAAAATTTTGCAAAATTTTTAATAGCTCATGAGTTTGCACATGCTATTGCACTACATGTATCTGAAGAAAAAACAGAGCAACTTGCTATGCTAGAAGGAGCTGAGGATATAGCTAATGTTGGACTTGATATAGCTATAAATGAAGCTTATTTATTAATACAATCTAAAGATAAAAGAATTACCGATCTTATTGATTTAACCGTAGATGAAGTAGCTTATAACAACCTTTTTACTAAAAAAGATTTAGCAAATGAAAAAAAAGTACTAGAACAGAGAAAAGATGGTTTTGCTGCGCAAGCTGCAATAACAGCAGGACAAAAAGATCAACTAAATCTTCTTGGAATAGATTTAAAAGTACCACTAAAAACAAAAATGGTATTGAAACACTTAATTAATTCTGGACTAGAAGTGACTCAAGCCTTAGACGTACTAAAAGGTGGAGTTGATTTTGCAAGTGCAAATGTAATTGCAATAACGGGACATTCAAAAGATCAAGAGATGGAAGCTGACTCTATAGCCTTAGAGTTAAATAAAAGATTAAATGTAGATACATTGTCAGTAGCTTGTAATCGATTTGCAGGTGATAAAGAAGCTGGTATGTTTGATTCCCATCCATCTTATAAAGATAGAAGAATAAACTTAGGTTGTAAAGAGTAATAACTCATAACACTATTAAAAAGAAAGGAGTCTCCCTTCCCTTTCTTTTTACAAGAAACTATTATAAAACACAGGATTAACATGAACTTAGTATTACCAATCTTATTGCTACTCACATCATTTTTATATGCTACAGAGAAAAAAGACACCTTAGAAATAGGCTTTGTTTATTACAAAAAAGAAAAAGCTCCCGAAAAATACAATGCCTATTTGTATGGTATTAATAAAGCGATAGAAGAGATAAATAATGATGCTAAAGTTTTTCCAAAAAATTGCAAGCTGAAGCTAGTTCCATATAATGAAAAAGGCAAAGTGGAAGAGACTATAAAAATAGCAAAAAACATAGCTTCAAGAAAAAACATGATTTCAGTAATAGGATTTAGTAATTCAAAAAGAGCTATACCATCTATTGAATATGTAAGTGAACAAAACATACCTATTATATCTTCTGCAGGCTCACGCAAAATATTTAATAATGACAAAAATGATGTATTTTTTACAACTAATTTTGGGATTAAAGGTGAAATGTCATACTTAAAGAAGTTTATCAACTCAAAGGGGTATGATAATTTTATTTTTATTTCGCAAGAAAAAGATAAATATTCAAATGAATATTATGATGAACTCTCAAAGATTCTTAAAAAAAACAAACAACTCTTTTCTAAAGAAATTAAAGATAATTTAAAAGAGATTCAAGAGTATAAAACAAAAAATACATTAATAGTTATATCAGTCGATGTAAAAGAGAATGCAAAAATATCAAAACTACTGAGAGACAACTATATATTAAATGATATTTTTTTAGGTAGAGGAGGTATTGTTGGTGGAGAATTTTATGAAGCTAGTGGATATGGACTAAAAGATATTTATGAACTTTCTACATTACTTGCAGGTGTAAGTAATGAAACAATCTTAAAGTTTAAAAAAGATAATAAAGTTTTTTTTAAAGATGAAAAAAATGAAAAATATTTAGAGTATGCAGCCTATGGATATGATAGTGTAAACCTTATTGCTAAAGGGTATTTAAATTCAGTAATAACAAAGACAAACAACCCAAAAGAGATAAGAGAAACTATAAAACAAGGACTAAGTTTAATAACTGAGAACAATCCTTATGATGGTGTAACTACAACCTATTCATTTGATAACAATAGAATTGGTGGTAAACTCATCCCCCAATATTTACTAAAATCCACAGGTAAAAAACCATCTTTATATAAAAAACAATACATTTATCAAAATGGGGTTTTAGTATATGTTCCATCATTATTTACAAATATTGATTTAAAGTCAGTATCCATAAATAACCAAGAGGCAACCGAGTACACAATTGAGATGATGGTTACCCTTATTAGCGAAGATAACATCACCTTAGATGATATAGAATTTGAAAATATTGTTATCAGTGATTCATCATTTACTCCAGCTATTTATGCAAAAGAGTTTATTCCGGCCCGGTCAAATATAAATAATGATTTAAAAGTAAAAATATATAATCTAAAAGCACTATTTTCTTGGGATAATTCAATTGAAAACTTTCCATTTGATTCTCAAAAACTGCCTATACTAATTAAACCAAAAAACCCTGTTGACAAAAACTTTATAAATTTTTTCATATCAGACATAGATGATAATTTGAATAATTTAGAGATTTCAGGTTGGAATATTGATGGGGGTTATGCAGGTTTCAAGAAAGGTAGTTATTCATATATTGATTCAAACTTAGATAAGAAAAAAGAGTACTACTATCGCTCTAGCTTTACGATTGACATAAAAAGAAGTGCATTGAGTTCAGCTATTAAGTTTATTTTACCATTAGCTATAGTTTTGTTTATTACAATTGTACTTTTTGCATTACCAGATAATGCAGCTGGAGATAAAGTTGGAAGTGGTACAAATATGCTTATAACTGTAGCTGCACTTTATTTTACATATGCCACTCTTGTTGAGGTTGATTATATAACATTTGTTGATAAGCTTTATATGGGTAGTTTAATGTTTGTATTAGTTACAAATGTGATATTTATACTAAGACAAAGATTTTATCAAGCTGAAGCTGATGATGGTGGATTTAACAAACCATGTTTTACAGGAAAGTTTGTATCTTGGATTGGTGGGCAAAAAGAGGGTTGCATAAAAGTCAAAGTACATAATTTAATCTATATGCTTACATTTTTACTTTCTATTAGTGCATTTATTTGGGCTATAATATATTTTATACAAAAAGCAAATTTTTAATATAAATGAATTGGAATACCTAAATTATTGTTTTTAGTTAGTCAGATCTTAAAACCAATTTTAAATGAGACTCAAAATTTTAGATCTCACTGATTCTACCACAATGAAATAACTGCACAGTAAAAAACTTCAAAACCACCTATCTCATAGGTAAATCCTATGAGACTAATCAAGTAACATATAATAAAAGTTTATTGTAAATAGTATAGAAATTTTAAATATTATAATATATTTTTTAAAATTCAATGGATAAAAACCAATGTGATATCTTTGTGATATTCCTGCATCCTAGGCTTTGTGTAGATTTTACACATTTGTTTTAGTTATGTAAAAAAATATATGTTTATTATAATTATTTATATCACATAAAGTTTACTTTAAGACTTATTATCTAATAATTCTTGCAA
>JAYEIM010000007.1:0-4128 GCA_034660095.1 Campylobacterota bacterium
CCAACACTGGTATTAATGCTAATACCGAAATAATTGTCACAGCTAATATCTTCTCATCCATAGTTTTACCTCTCATTTAGTTATTAGATCTATCAGTTTTTAAAAGAGGAGTGTTTTTAATCCTCTCCTACTATTAAATTACCACCCTTAAATCGCAACTTTTAAATATTTTATTTTAATTTTTATAATCTCATTAAATATATGACAATTTGCCAATAATCTATTTATTAAATTATAATTTACTACAACGATAGCATTAGTTCGTTTCACAACACAATCCCAAATAGAACAAACAACAGTATTGAATCTCCTCTACTCTCTATCTCGTTTTTCGCCCTATTTTTCAATATTTACATCACCCCCTTTGCTATTAAATTACCACCCCCTAAACCTATTAATATCTATATCCTATAAACAGGTTTAGTATCCATTAGCCATGCTACTGCCATTAATAGCCCTATGAAACCAAATATTGCTAAAGGTAGATAAACAATAAATTGAAATGCACCTATAACTACTCCAAATAAAAAATTTGTATTTTTAATATGTATGTAAAGTACACTTACTAAAAATACTAACCCTATCCCAATCAGTAGTTGACCATTTAACAGATCACCATTATTAATTACTGCTTCATTAAACCAACTATCTCCATACCAGATTAAAAAGTAGCCTATAGCTGTAGCTACATAGTTACCCCAGTTAAAAAACTCATAGTTATATTCACGCTCACTATAATTATTAATCCATATAACAATTGCTATTAAAACTATCACCGCAGTGATAAAACCTAATATAAATAAAACTTTCATCTCAAACTCCTTCGCACTAGTTACCAAGACTACCAAAATTATATTATCTAGTCATATAAAAAAGTATATCAAATAATCCAAAAACATTCAAGTAAAAATTAGTAATTTAAAATAATTCATCTCTGCACCCCTATAATAGAGCCTTTATTGATATGTTATAATTGAGTATAAAAACAATCATTTATGCTTTAACCTCTAAAGCTAATAAATACAAGGTATGTATCTGTGGATAATGAGATATTTCAAAACAAGAATGAAGAGAAGTTTGACAATGCATTAAAAGATATGTTTAAACAAACTAAAGTAGTAAAACTAAAAGATATTACAAAAAAAATAGCTATTATCTCTAAAGTTAGAGTTTCTAACACTAGAGAGTTTGAAGACTATGATGAGATCTCATTAAATAATATAGATGATTATGGAGAGGTATTTATACCTGATAATACAGTACAAAAAGAGAGTGCTAGTGTTAGTGCTATAGAGGCACAATCTCTTAATTATGGAGATTTAGTATTAAACCAAAGAACCTCTAAGATGAAAGTTGGTTTTATTGGTAGAGAGTATGATAGAGTTATAGTTGGTAATAACTCTATGATTAGAATACAGTTTAATGATAATGATATAGATACAGCAAGGTTTGTGCAACTGTATTTGCAACTAGATTTTGTGCAGGAGTATCTCCATTCAATTACTAAGTGTTCTAAAGGTCCAAGGAAAATTCTTAGTTCTGCTCAGCTTCAAGAGTTAGCTATCCCTGAGTATATAGAGAAACAGCAACTTATATCATTATCAGAAGTTTTATATCCAAGGATGAAACTCTTATCTCTTGCATGGCAAATGAGAGAGGATGCGTTAAAGCTTATAAAAAAATATGATTCTCGTAAGATAGATTCTATTGATGTTAATTTTCAAACAGAGATTAGTCGTGATCTAATTGCCCAAGATATGAAAGATATTGAGGTATTTATGAAGTTTAAAGAGTTTTATTCTCAATTGATGAAAGAGTAAGAATGTTAAAAATTGAACTGAATCTACTCACAAAGAGATACAATCATCAAGATTTTCATATCCTATCATTAACAGCTCCTCATATAAACTACTTCTTAACTCTATCGAATCTTTATAAATATAATCATAAGATTTTTCATAAAGCCATTTCCTCTCTTGCCCAATATAATCATACCAATAGTCATTAGTAAAACCTCCCTCTATTAAAAAGCGATAGGAGTTTGCAAATGCTTTTACCTCCGTCTCAAAACGAGTATAAGATTTTTTATCACTAACAAAGAGTTCTCTAAAATCAAAATAATGGCTTATCTTATGAATCAATGAAGCAGATAGAAAAGGGATACAATTATCTTTTGCAACAATTATTTCAACATTATTTTTCTCCATAGAGTTTATACGAAATATTGCATGAGCCATAAACTGAGTTGAAGAATCTGTAAAATAGATTTTTTTACTCTCACTAAAAGCTTTTAAGTATGGATAAAACTCTTTGCCAACTGCTGTTTTATAGATGGTGTTCATAATAACTTGTAGTAAACGATTCTCATTTTTATAAAGTGCATCATTTATAAACTTATCTTTCTCCTGTTTAGGTATTGGAAAAAGTTCTGGTTCACTCATCTCTATCATAGAGATGGATCTGTTTATTTCTCTTATAGTGTGAGTCTCTTCAACTCTTAGTATCTCATTAGTGATATGCGTTTTATTAATTCTTGAAGTAGATTTTACAGAGTATGTAGGTTTGCTTGATGATATTCTCATTTAATCTCTTTATATTATTTAGCTTTTGCAAAAAGGTTTTAGTAAATTTACAAGTTGTTGCTATACCTGATTGGATAGATTTTTATAGTTATACTTTTTATTTAAAATTTAAAAAAGTATAACTAAGTTCAAATTATTAGTTAAAGGGAGATAAGTAATAATTTGAGTTGCTTTTATTAATCGTTACTTCCAACATATCTACCATCTGGAGTCATAGTATAGCTACTACCTCCAACATAATTTCCATCTGGTGTCATTGTAGAACTACTTCCACCTACATAGTTTCCATCTGATGTCATTGTAGAACCACCTCCACCAACATAATCACCTGTAGGAGTCATACTGTAACTACTGCCTCCAACATAATCACCTGTAGGAGTCATACTATAACTACTACCTCCAACATAGTTTCCATCTGGGGTCATTGTATATCCATCAGCTAAAGCTGATCTACTTAATAATACCACTACTGTTAAAGCAGATAATGCGATTTTTTTCATTTATAATTTCCTTTGTTTAGGTAAAGGTATTATAAATGTTTAGATGTACTTATTTTGTCTATTTATAAATAAATTGTAATCAAGACTGGGGATGTTCAAACATCATTATCATAACTAAACTCTTTACTCATCCAACAAAAAAGCTTTTATCTTATCAAAGTAGAGTTCTATGCCATTAAATTGATGACTACCACCCTCCTCTGCAATTATATAGGCATCTTTATATTTATCTACTGCTTCTTGATAATTTAATAACTCATCTCCCTTTTGAACCAAAAGCATAAATTTACTTTTATTAATATTATTTTGTAAATAACTATCTAACATATCAATATGATGTTCGCTCCATTCAAAACAACTCTCATCATAAAAATTAGGTGCATATCCAATATAATTTTTTAGCGTTTTAGATGGGTAGATAGATGGGTTAAGTAATACAGTTTTTAAATTATATTTTTGAGATAAGTAAGCTGCATAAAAACCTCCAAGAGATGATCCTATTAGAGCTACATCCTCTTCATATGATTCTATGAGTTCTTCTAAAGTTTTTATTGCTAGTTCAGGAACATAGGAGAGTGATGGGGCTATAAAACCTTTTTCTTTAGTTTTAAAATATTCTCTAAACGCTTTTGCTTTACTCCCCTCTCCACTTCCACCAAAACCATGTATATAAATAATCATTTTTATCCCCTTTTTCTGGCTTAGAAAATAAATTCAATATAAAAAAGACTTAATAAGTTAACACTCAGTTTTCAATTTCGTATAATCTCTATTATAAGTAATCTAATTAGGTTCTTTTTGAGTTATCAGTAAAATCAAAATTTTTAGGAAGTTTAGGATTTACTGGTATATCATATACTTTTGAATTGTCTATCTCTTCTCAAAACGAAGTACTTTAACACCACCTATTGATTTAATACCCCTATATTAGGATATCTCTTCTCAAAACGAAGTACTTTAACACCACCTATTGATTTAATACCCCCTATATTAGGATATCTCTTCTCAAAACGAAGTACTTTAACACCACCTATTGATTTAATACC
>JAYEIM010000008.1:0-4115 GCA_034660095.1 Campylobacterota bacterium
TGATATAAGTAAAATTAAAAATTTACAAGGTGAAATTAGTGAAAGATGTGGTCAGATACCAAAAGGTTATGATTTCTATCTTTGGAAAAAAGATGATGGATACAATAATATGGGAAATTGGATAGAACAAGCTGCAAAAGATGCAGGAAGATAATTTAATAACTTTTAACCTTACCACCTATGAAAATTACAACACAACTTTCAAATAAAGCCCTAATACTTCGCAACAACTGGGAACAAGAAAAACCAGCGTTTTATGAGAAGATAAAACTAGATGAAAAAGCTATGGAGATAATCAATGCACTTGCTGAGATGTGTGCGAGTAGGATGAGTATGAAAGAGCTGCAAAAGATATAATTTAAAATAATCTAATTTAAAAAATGAAAGATTTAACAAATTCAAAAATAGACCGTCAAAATGTATTAAATAATCATTTTGCTCTAAAAGAAATTGAAACTGCTATTGGATTTCAAGGGTTTTCCTTTGAAGGAAGGATTTGCTTTACAAAAAAACAGGTGGCTGGTTTTTATGAAGTAGATGAAAGAACTATTGATAGATTAATAGAACAAAGCAAAGAAGAATTAGAGAGAAATGGTTATGAAATTCTTACGTGAGAAAGGCTTAAACAAGCAAAAAACATCCAACAAGACGACATTGATGTCGTCTTGTCTAATGCAAAAAACTTAAGTATTTTTGATTTTAGAGCATTTTTAAACCTTGCAATGCTGCTTACAGAAAGCCAAAAGGCTAAAGAGGTAAGGTCTATTATTTTGGATATTGTAATTGATACAATCAATAAAAAAGCAGGTGGGCATACAAAATATATTAATCAAAGAGAAGAAAACTTTTTAATTAGTTCTTTTGAAGAAGAAAATTATAGAAAAGTATTTACAGAGGCTTTGCATAAATATGTGGATATGGGGCCTGCTAAATATGCTATTTATACTAATAAAATCTATAAAAGTATTTTTAAAGAAAATGCTAATGATTATAGAAAAATACTAAAATTATCAGAAAAGGATAAAACGAGAGATACTTTTTATTCTGAGATTTTGAATATGATTTCTTCATATGAAAATGGAGTCGCAAAAATCATCAAAGATAAGTCTGACAGCTTAGAAAGAAAGCTTACATCAAAAGAGTTGGATGTTTTGTACAAAGACTTTGAGAATACATATGAAGCAGTGCTTGCACCTCATTTGCACGATAGTAGAAGAAAGATGGCAAGTAGAGATTTGTGTTTTAGAGATGCTCTTCATAATGAACTTGAAGAATATATTGAAGATGTCTCTGCTTCTGATTTTGAAAAATTCTTGGGAGCAAAAAGTAAGGATTTAGAATCAAGACTGGAAGAGACAAAAGAAGTTTTTAAAAGACTAAAAGACAGATAATATGATTATTTATATAAAATTAGAGCAAGCTGTTTCTATTCACGATAAACTCATTGAAATGAGCGGTGGGATGAGTGGTAATAATAATATTGGGTTACTTGATAGTGTTTTAGATTTTATACAGGATGATGATTATTATCCAACATTTGAAGAAAAACTTACTCATTTAATTTACAGTGTGAATAAGAATCACGCTTTTAGTGATGGAAATAAAAGGTCTTCTATTGCTCTTGGGGCAACATTTCTTGAGTTTAATGGGTATGATTACTGTGTTACATATTTTATTAATCAGATGGAAAATATTGCAGTTCAAATTGCAAGTAGCCATATTAGTAAAGAACTATTAGCAAAGATAGTAAAATCGATTATCTATGAACCAGAATACCCTGAAGAGCTTAAACTTGAAATTATTAATGCAACTATGACACAAGATTATAACTAATAAAACTTAAATTTAATATTTAACTTAAAAAATACTTTATGAAAGCAGAAGAAAAAAGATTTTTACAATTTTTAGAATGAGCAGAAAAGAGCTTTGTGATTCCAGTATATCAAAGAAATTATGATTGGAAAAAGGAACAATGTAAGCAGTTATTTGATGATATTATCCAGATAACAAAAGAAGACTATAGAACTCATTTTATGTGAGCTGTTGTTGCTTATCAGGAAGACTGATATTGAAAAGAACTGTTAATAATTGACTGACAACAGAGATTAACAACTTTATCATTATTACTTTTGTCTTTATATAAAGTATTAGATGATAATAAAGATTTAAAAACCGAAGTAAATAAGGAAAGAATAAAAGATGTTTTTCTTGTAAATCCGTGGTCAGAAGATAAAACTAAAAAGATTAGATTAAAGCCTGTAAAAGATGACAGAGAAGCTTTTAATTCTATTTTTGAATGAGAAGAAAAAGAAGATTCAAATGTAACAGTAAATTATAATTATTTCTATAATAGAATCTTAGAGCAGGAAATATCTATTGACGAATTATACAGAGCAATTGAACAGTTGATTATTGTTGAAGTTATGCTTAAGAAATGAGAAGATGACCCTCAGTTAATTTTTGAAAGTTTAAATTCAACCTGATTAGATTTAACAGAGGCAGACAAGGTGAGGAATTATATTTTAATGAAAGAAGATTCCAATAATCAAGAGAAATTATATAAAAATTACTGGTATAAAATAGAGAAAAATACCAATTATGACGTAAGTAGTTTTTTAAGAGATTATTTAACTTTTATAGAAAGAAGAATACCTACGAAATCAAAGGTTTATATTGTTTTTAAAGATTTTATAAAGAATAATGATTATGATAATAATATTGAAAGCTTACTAATAAAGTTATTAGATTTTTCTGAATATTATAAAATTATTATAAATTCAAATGATGAAGATAAAGAAGTTTCAAAAGTTTTAAAAAGAATAAATAAACTTGAAACAGTGGTAGCATATCCATTTTTATTAGAATTATATTCTAAATTAAATACTGATATAATAAATAAAGATGATTTATTAAGAATTCTTTTAACTATAGAGTCTTTTGTGTTTAGGAGGTTTATTTGTGGAGTTCCTACAAATGCATTAAATAAAATCTTTATGCTTTTGGCAAAAGATATTGAATCTCATATTTGATATGAGACTGATTATGTGAATATTTTTAACTTTGTATTATTACAAAAAAAATGAACTCAAAGGCTGCCAGATGATTTAGAATTTAGTGAAAACCTATTAACAAAAGATATTTATAATACTCAAAGTAGAAATAAACTTCATTTATTAGAAAGATTAGAAAATTTTGATAATAGAGAATCTGATATTGAAAATCTAATTGAAGAATGAGTTTTAACTATAGAACATATAATGCCTCAAACTTTAACAAGTAAGTGGGAAAAAGAATTGTGAGAAAGTTATAATGAAATTCACGAAAGATATCTGCATACATTATGAAATATAACATTAACAGGTTATAATAGTAAATATAGTAATAAATCTTTTGAAGAAAAGAAGAATATGGATAAATGATTTAATGAAAGTCGTTTGTATTTAAACTGATTTTTAAAAACAATAAATAATTTCAATAAGGAGAATATTGTAAAGAGATATAATTTATTAAATGAAAAAGCATTAAAAGCTTGGGAATTACCGAAGACAACATATGTTATTAAAAAAGATGAAACTAAAATTTTTACTTTATCTGATGAAAAAAATTTTACCTGAGAGGATATATTAGAATATGATTTTGAAAATAAAAATTATAAAGTTAATAGCTGGTCTACTTTTTATGAAAATATTGTAAAAACATTATTTGAAAAAGACCCTGTCTTAATGAAGAGCTTTGTTAATGATGAAAATTTATCTGCTAGATTTAAAGTCGAAAAATCAGAAAAATGTCCAAATGATTATGAAAAAATAACAGAATGATTATATTTAAGAGTTGCTTCTAATACAGAATCAAAATTATCTTCTCTAAGAGAGGTTTTTAAAAAATTTGATATTAATTTAGATGATTTAAGCTTTTATATAAAATAAGTTACTACTTAATAATATTATTAAAAAAATAAACTATGCCTATTAATACTACTGAACTTGGATTTGAAGAAACGATTGAGCAATATTTGTTGGAGAATAATAACTACATACAAAGAACCTCTGATAAATATGTCAATACCCCATTTCCAACGACACCATTTTCTATAAGTTTTCAAGCTAAAATTTTAT
>JAYEIM010000009.1:0-9221 GCA_034660095.1 Campylobacterota bacterium
TATGATCTTCTATCACCATTCTTCCTTCTCCACCTTTTAGATGAAGTAGTTTTTTACCTATTAAATCTGGTCGTGGATTAAAAGCCAATGGAACGCCATCGTATGACCAAACAAAAACATATCCGTTATCATCACCATAAACCATAGAGTCCATAGCTTTAATTGCATCTTTTTTAATATTTTCTAACTCTTGAGGTGTTGTATCTTTAGTAACTTTATCTCTATATATTTGCAAAATACCTTTTGCCATATCTACATAGTTTTTTAGAGCCTCTTTTTTAGCATCAATTACTTGTGTTTCATACTGAATTACATTTTGATGACTCATATTTTGTATTGTTTTTACCGATTGTGATGTTAATATGATGGTAGATATGATAACTTCCGTTAAGATAATCATAAATAATTTAGTGTTTAAAGATAGATTTTTCAAATCAGATTTAATCCTTCGGCTATTTTTGTAATTGTACCATAATAATATAAAATATATTTATTGTGATTTCTCCAATTTTACATTAAGCTTTTTTCTATATTTTTGAGTGTTAGAATATTATTTTTTTTCCAAAAAATCTTATAAAGTCAATTTTATACAAGACTTAAAAGATATATTTATATACAATATCACTACAAATTAAAGAGACATTGACGAGGATAATTAAAAATGAATAAAATAAAATATAACGATAAAGAGATTGCACCATCAAAAGTGGTATGTATTGGTAGAAACTATGTAGAACATATAAAAGAGTTAAACAATGAAACACCAGACACTATGGTAGTATTTAATAAGCCAAATTCAGCAGTTACATCTACTCTTAAATATATCACACCTGATACAAGATTTGAAGGTGAGATATGTTTTTTAATAGAAAATAGTGAAATAGCTGGTGTTGGTTTTGGACTAGATTTAACTAAAGCAGATATACAAAATAAAATCAAATCAAAAGGTTGGCCATGGGAGAGAGCAAAAGCATTTGATGGGAGTGCTGTTTTGAGTGATTTTGTATCATTTGATGGTAATATTACAGAACTTCGTCTTGAATTATTTATAAATGACAAACTTATACAATTTGCTTCTTATGACTTAATGATATACAAGCCAAAAGAGATGATAGACGAACTAAAAACATTTATGAGTTTTGAAGATGGTGATATAGTTATGTCTGGAACTCCAAAAGGTGTTGGAAATTATAATATTGGAGATATTTTTATAGGTAAAATATATTGCAACAATAATCTCTTAATTGATTCAAAATGGACAGTTACATAATAAAAGTAATTAAAATATTTTTTACTTAATGTTTAAGAATTATTACTAGACGGTTAGGTGTTACTTCAAATATAGTTCAAATAAAAACTAATATCAGATTCATTTAAAATCTTTATAGTATTTGTATTTCCAACTTGACCAACAGGGTAACCAATAGTTGTAATATATGGACCTTTTCTATCTAAAATACCTTTTTCATCTAATATATTTAACATCTTTTTAAACATCTTAGCAGTAGAGCCCTCTTTTATCTTAGCTACAGGTGTCACTCCCCATACCATACACAATGATGGTAATATTTTTTTGTTGTGTCCAAAAGCAAATATTGGTGTTTTTGGTCTATATCTTGACATACGAAGAGTACTGCTTCCAGAGCTTGTAAGTGATAATATACCTAGTGCATTTATATCATCAGCAAGTTTAGTTGCTGTTGCTTGAATAACATCAAAAGTATCTAAATAGTTCATATCATACTGTTTTTTATAATTATATATCTCTTCCGTTTTTATGATAATATTAGACATTGTTTGTACTGCATTTGTTGGGTTATCTCCCACTGCACTCTCTTCACTTAACATAACTACATCTGTACCATCTAAAACAGCATTTGCCACATCTGATATCTCAGCTCTTGTAGCTCTTTCATTTGTTGTCATAGATAAAAGCATTTGGGTTGCTGTTATAACTGGCTTTGAGGCAATATTTGCCTTTTTTATAAGTGTTTTTTGAATAGTTGGAACATCATAATATGGAACTTCAATACCTAAATCACCACGAGCAACCATTATGCCATCACTATTTTCAAGTATTTTATCTATATTTTCAACTGCATCAAATTTTTCAATTTTTGCTATTAATTTACCATCATAACCATGAAGTAATTTTTTAGCATTTATCATATCTTGAGCATTTTGTACAAATGATATAGCAAAATAATCAACTTTATTTTCTACACCCCATGCTATATCTTTTTCATCTTTTTTTGTTATAACATCAATATCTAAAACTGTATTTGGGAAGTTTATACCTTTTTTTGAACCTAAAGTCCCACTATTTTCAACTACAGCTTTAATATATGGTTTTGATTGAACAACTTTTGCTCTAATTGAACCATCGTACAGATATATATACTCATCTAGTTGCACTTTGGATAATAATTCAGGGTAGTTAATAGAAACTTCAAATATACCCTCTTCAAGTTTTTTACCAACAATATCATTTGATACAAATCTTATCTCGTCACCTTTTTTTAATTCAAATGGGTGTTCTAGCATACCAATTCTAACTTTAGGCCCAGAAATATCTTGTAGTATCCCAACAACTTTATCAAGGCTTTTCATAGCTGTTCTTATTTTTTGTAAAACTTCAAAATGATACTGATGTGTACCATGGGAAAAGTTAAGTCTAAACATATTTGCACCAGCATTTATAAGTGATTTTATCTGTTCTAGTGAATCACTAGCTGGTCCAATTGTTGCTAATATTTTTGTTGATCTATTCACGATATTTCCTTTTATAGTTTTAATTATACTATAATTTTATAGTAACTATATGGTTACAGTTGGTTATTTACTATTCAAAAATAAAAGGTAGAACTGAAACCACCAACAATATAGCCATAGATATATTAAATATTTTTACACTTTTTTGGTTTTTTATAAATTTTTTTAACATCACACCACCCAATGCCCAAGAGTTTGTAGAGATAACCCCAGACAATAGATATATAAATGCAATAGTTAATACTTGCAATAAACTATTTTCACTTGAAGTTACAAATACACTTATTGCTGTTATTGCCATAATCCAAGCTTTTGGGTTTACCCATTGAAATGCAGCTGCTTGTAAAAATGTAAAAGGTTTACTTTTATTTGATTTGTCAACATCATAACCACTATCATTAGTGGCTATTTTATATGCCATCCAAAAAAGATACAATACACCTACTATTTTTAATATAGTAAATATGATTGGATATTTTTCAAACAATACTCCCATCCCAAGTCCAACAAGCACCACCATAAAAGCAAAACCAAACATAACACCAAAGGTATGAGGCAATGTTCTTCTATATCCAAAAGTAAGCCCTGAAGATAAAAGCATAATATTATTAGGTCCTGGTGTCATAACGGTTGATAATGTAAATGTTGCTATTGATAATAACATTGTAGTTGTATAAAAATCTTCCACTATGCACTCTTTATATTTTTCGATATTATACTTAAACCTTTATAAACATCTTTGATAGTAGAGTTACTAAAGTCTAAGGTTAAATGAGATGAATCATTTTGTTCAAATTTTATATACTTGGCTAAGTTACTACTTTTTAACTTTTTTGTTGTTCCACATCTTAATATTCCAACAACAATTAAATTCTCTTGGAAATTTGTGTAGTTTAAACATGGTACTATCTCATCGATATAACTTTTAATGATTTGAGTTTTTTTAGTCTCGTATCTCATCTATGACTCCTTTTTTTTAATTTATAGGAAATTTTAGCACTAATAAATATTTTATTCTTCACTATTAGTGTTCTTATAGTTATCTATTATTGCTAATTAATACAGCTAATATTGTTAATATTTTATATATATTTTGCTATAATACAATTATGCATAAAAAAGAGACAAGTTTACACCATAGTAAAATAGCAAATAATATGATGAATTATATAAATGAACATATCGATACAGATATCAATATAGATCAATTATCATTTGATTTTGGTATCAGTAAATTTCATTTGCATAGAATATTTAAAGAGCAAATGGGTACAAACATATATGAAACTATTAAATCTATTAGACTACAAAAAGCTTCAAATTTACTTATAACAAATAAGCATTCAACTATAACGGAAGTGGCAAATATGTGTGGATATAGTTCACAAACATCTTTTTTAAGAGCTTTTAAACAAAGATTTGAACAAACCCCAAAAGTTTGGCGAAATGGTGGGTATAAAGATTACTCAAATAAAATTTTAAGTGCTTCTCAAACAGCCTCTTTGTCGGAAGCTGACTTTTCCCACCTTGCACCAAAAATAATAAAAACTAAGAAAAAAACACTATATTATATACGACAAAAAGGATATGATAAAAAAGCTATGCAAACTTGGCAAAAAATGATGGCATGGGTATATACAAACGATATAAAAGAGCATGAACAGATTGGAATATATCATGATAATCCAATTATCACTCCTCTTCAAGATTGTTATTATGTTGCTGGTATCGCTCCTAAAAATAGCAAAAATTTAGAAAATACAAATTTACCCAGCTTTGATATTCATGAAAATATTATTTGTGCAACATTTGAAGTTGAAGGTAAATATGGAGATATTCTCAAACTTATACAATGGGTTTATCATCACTGGTTACCAAATAGTGGTTTTGAAACCACCACCATACCATCATACACAATTTTTACGAAAAATCATTTTTTAAGTGATGATGGACTTTTTAAGTGTACTTATTATGTACCTGTTAGGTATGTGTAGTTTTTATTTAATTCTATAACCATTACCATAACTACTTTGTATAAAAAATTTATCGCTATTTATCTGTTTTTTTAGTTTTTTCTTAAATCTTGATATAAGTTGTACTACATTATTTCCAAGTGCATCATTTTCACTAATACATACTTCATTTGATATCTGATTTACCGATAGATATCTAGATCTATTTTCAATCAACAACTTTATCAAAACTATCTCATTTTTAGTAACATTGACTTGCTTCTCTTTATAGTATAACTCTGATGTTTCATCATTCCAACTAAAATTATTTTCAAGCTTAAGATTTACATACCCAACTTTATCAATAATTTTAAATATAGTCTCTTTTAGCTCCTCAATTTTAAATGGTTTAATTATATAAGAACTAACTTGTAGGTCTATAGCTTGCAAAAGCATATTCTTTTCACTATGTGCAGTTAAAAAAATAATAGGTGTTGTTATATCACTTTCCCTTATTTTAGATGCCACATCTAGTCCATTTAGTTTTGGAATATTTATATCCAATAAAATAATATTTGGTTTTTTATTTTTATAAACTTTTAATGCTTCTTCACCGTCCGAAGCTGTATAAATATTTTTAAAATATTTTTTCAGTAAATATACTATATCTTTTTGTGATTCTAAATCATCTTCAACACACATTAATGTTAAATTATCCATCTTAATTTATCCTTTATAACTATTACTATTTGTATTACTATTTGAATTATGACATAAAATAGTAGAATAATTATGACATTTTGACTATTTATGTTAATTTATCAAATAATTCGTTCACATAATCCTTCGTAAAGTCATTTTTATTCTCTTTTTTTACTAAAAGATCAGATATTATCTCCTCTAGTTCATCTAATTCAAAATACTCTAAATAATCTTGATTTATATGAGTTATTGAACCATCTACACTTATAAGATGTTTTATCTCCTCTATTAATTCTATTTTTTCACTATCCATTATTTACTAAACTTACTTAAAATTTGTGATAAATACAATTTCATTTTAGGATCTCCAAAATCATCCTCTTTAGACTTACAACATCCACATGCAGTTCCAGCATCAGTTATATCACCAATTGACTCTATACTATTTGCACCTTGATCTTTAATAGAATGTATAATTTCACCCAAAGTCACATCTCTACATGTACAAACTTTAAAACTATATGAAAAATCTGCCACTACTTCTTCTCTTTTTTAAGCAATTCATATGCTTCATTTATCTCTTGCAACTTTGCTGTTGCTTCATCAATAATAGATTGACTTGCACCCTGCCCTGTAACTATATCTGGATGATTTTCTTTAACTAAAGCTCTATATCTCTTTTTGATTGTACCCATATCGTCATCAATAGATACACCTAATACTTCACAAGCTTTTTCCAATGATAACTCTTTTGAATTTTGTTTTTGTGCATAAAATTGTTCAAACTGTGCAATTATATTTTCAAAATCAACCCTTTTTATCTCTAAAGTATTTGCGATATCTTCTGTTATCATAAACTCAGCTTTTGAAAAATCATTATCTATAAATGCAAGATTTAAAAGATACTCCATTACTTTTAATCTTTTACCATAATCTCTTTTTGTTAAGTTTAAATATTTTTTTGCCACATCTACAGTATTGTCAAAACTATTCATCTCTTTTTTATAGATATTTTTAAGTTGATCTCTTATCTCATCACTGTTTTCAAAATGATTTGATATATCTGTAAATGTATGGCTTAAAATCTCTGCTTCAAGTTCACTAACATTCCCATCTGCTTTTGCTACTTTTGCTAACATTGCTATAAGTAAACCTGCTTCATGATCATTTAAATCACCATTAAAAGTTTGTTTTCCATCTAATTTTATATGTTGAAAATCACTACTTTTATAATCTTTATTTAATAAATAAAAGATACCACCTACTATTATCAATACTAATAACTCTGTCATTTAACACCCCAAATTCTTTTTATGTAGAATTTTATCAAAAATTAGGTAAAATCACGCACTAATAATTAATTTAAGGTATATATATGTTTGGTATGGGATTTATGGAAATTTTTTTAGTATTAATAGTGGCTATTATAGCTTTAGGACCAGAAAAGCTACCAACAGCGATAGTTGATATGGCAAAGTTTTTCAAAAAAATCAAAGGGGAGATTAACGAAGCTAAAACAACCCTAAATAATGAACTTGATATATCACAAATGAAACAAGATGCCGAAGAGTTGAAAGCAAGCATTTCAAATGTAAAAAGCCTAGCTCACATGGAGATGGACGATATTAGTGCATTTGAAGATGAAGAGAAAAAAATAAAAGCAAAATCTAACGCAAAAGAAAAAGTTACAAAAAAAGAAGATAAACCAGAAATATCAAAAGAGAAAAAATCAAAAAAAGAGAAAATTCAAATGACAAATAGTGAGACAGTTTAATGTTAGAAGATATCAAGCCACATCTATCTGATTTACGAAAAAGATTAGTTATCTCCAGTGCTGCATTGTTTGTAGCATTTTTTGCTTGTTTTGCAGTATATGAACCTATTTTAGAGTGGATGATGTATCCTATCGAGCAAGTACTTCCGCCAGGGTCTCAAATGGTTGCTATTGAAGTTCAAGAAACATTTTTTACTGCACTTAAAGTTGCATTTTTTAGTGCTTTTCTTGTTACTCTACCTATTATGCTTTGGCAAATATGGTTATTTTTAGCACCAGGTTTATATGAAAATGAAAAAAAACTTGTAATACCATTTGTACTGGGTGCTACAACTATGTTTTTAATTGGTGCTTCTTTTGCATATTTTGTTGTTGTACCTTTTGGTTTTGAATTTCTTGTAAACTTTGGTAGTACAGTAGTTGCTGTTATGCCAAGTATAGGTAAATATGTAAGCTTCTTTACAAAACTATTGTTTGGATTTGGAATTGCATTTGAACTGCCTGTGTTTACATTTTTCTTAGCAGTAGTAGGAATTGTAACTGATAGAACTTTAAAAGAGTTTTTTAAATATGCAGTTGTACTTATATTTGTTGCTTCTGCTCTACTTACCCCTCCAGATGTAATAACACAATTTTTAATGGCTGGACCACTTATACTTCTTTATGGAGTATCTATCTATATTGCAAAGGTATTTAATCCTGCCGATAAAGAGGAGTATGAGGAAGAAGAGGAGGAGTTTGAAGAGAAAATAGATGGGGTTAAATAATCACAATAATATATTAAATCCATTAAAAACTTCAAGTTATAACTACAACTTACCAGAAGAGTTAATAGCCGCATACCCAGTAGTTCCTGCAGATTCTGCAAAACTATTGGTTTACAATACAGATACAAAATCAATAACACATACAACTTTTAAAAATTTATTAGATTTTATACCACAAGATACAGAGATTTTTTTTAATGATACTAAAGTTATAAAAGCAAGAATCTTTGGGCATAAAGAAACAGGTGGCAAACTAGAGCTATTGTTTAATAAATCACTACCAAACAATACTTACTTAGTTTATATCAAAGGTAAAGTTTTAGCAGGAAATACAATAACATTTATCAATAACTTAACAGCCCAGATAATAAAACTACAAAAAGATGGCACTAGAATAGTTAAGTTTTTTAAAAATAAAAAAGAATTAGATTTCCTATCATTAGTTGATATTTTAAATGATATTGGACATCTACCATTGCCCCCATATATTAAAAGAGAAGATGAAGAATCTGATAATTCAAATTATCAAACTCTATTTGCTAAAAACTATGGAGCAGTTGCTGCTCCTACCGCATCATTACATTTTACACCACAACTATTAAAAAATTTAAAAAAGAGATACAATACAAACTATTTAACACTACATGTTGGTGCTGGTACATTTAAACCTGTAGAGTCTGAAGATATACTTGACCACCCTATGCATAGTGAATATTTTGATATTCCTTTAGAAACAAAAGATATTTTAGATTGTGATAAAAAAATACTAGCAGTTGGTACAACTGTAACTAGAACTATAGAGTTTTACAATGATACAAAACTTATAAACGGCGAGGCAAATCTATTTTTAAATCCATTAAATAAGCCTAAAAGAGTTGATTATCTACTTACAAATTTTCATCTACCAAAATCTACATTAATTATGCTTGTGGCATCTTTTATAGGGCTAGAGGAAACTATGAAAATATATGATGAAGCTATAAGAGAAAAATATAGATTTTTCTCTTATGGTGACGGGATGTTGATAATATAGTTTTAGATACTAGTTAATTTTTTCTCTTCGACATACACCTTCAAAGTCTGGATCTATCACTTTTTTTCTAATTTTTATATCATCTTTACAATCAAATTTTTTCGATGTAGCATCTTCAACAATATTTGTTGCTATTTTTGCTGATTGTTGTGCCACTATATTTGTCTCATCAACAATTTTTAAATTCTTTTTAGTAGCCTTATTCATATCTTTAATAATAG
>JAYEIM010000009.1:9321-15920 GCA_034660095.1 Campylobacterota bacterium
AATTTTTTCGATGTAGCATCTTCAACAATATTTGTTGCTATTTTTGCTGATTGTTGTGCCACTATATTTGTCTCATCAACAATTTTTAAATTCTTTTTAGTAGCCTTATTCATATCTTTAATAATAGAATTAACATCTTCTATTTTTACCATTTGTGTATCGTTATCTGAAGCAACAGAATCAATTAGTTCAATTGTTGAATTAATTTTTTCATTTAATATAGTATATCCATCTATCATATTTTTAGCGATATCACTTCCAGTTTTAGATTCAGCCAATGCAGATTCAATTAAACTCTCTATCTCTTTAGATGCTTCAGTACTTCTACTTGCAAGATTTCTAACCTCTTGTGCAACTACTGCGAAACCTTTTCCTGCTTCACCAGCTGTTGCTGCTTCTACTGCTGCATTTAAAGATAAAATATTTGTCTGAAATGCTATTTGATTTATTATATCAATTGATTCTATAATTGCATTAACTTTTTCATTTATATTTACCATAGAATTTGCAGTTTGGTTAGCTAATTCATTTCCACTATTTGAGTATTCATTAACTTGTGTCGCAAGTTTTGCCATACTTTTACTATTATTACTTGTGCTTTTAATATTGTACATAATATCTTCAATTGAAGTAGCTGTATCATTTAATAAATCAGCTTGATCTCTTGATGATACTTTTAATAGTTTTACATTTTTAGAAAAAATATCTGCTGTTTGTTGTAAAGCCTTACCGTTTTTTAAATTCTGACCACTTAAACTTGTAAGTTTTTCCCCAAGCTCATCAACTTGATCAAATAGTTTTTTAACACTACCTGTTGTATTTCCTGTTGAATTTATCCTATTGCTGTATTCATCTTTTGAATATGTATCAAGTGTATTTAAAGTTCTATTGATATTGTATTCAATAGATTTTAATAAATTATTTACAATCTCAATAAGATTATTTATCTCTGGATTTGATGCTTGAGCATCTATTCGTGCATTTAAATTTCCAACTGAAGCATCTTTACATATTGCAGCACTTTGTTTAATAGCCTTTGCATCTTTGTCAATACCTATTATAACATTATCAATATTTTCATTTAATGATTGAACTATTTCTCCAATTTCATCCATTGCGTGAACTTTAAATGGTTCTATAGTTTTTTGTTTATGCGACAAAAAGTTAAAAAATGTTAATAACTCTTTTTTAAGTTCTCCTAATGGTTCTGTAGTTTTTTTAACTACAATCCAAACTACAATTGCAACTAAAGCTATAAATAAAATAGATATACCCAAAATAAATAACAAAGTATCTGAAATTGTATTATCAGCAGCATCTAATGAAAAAGATAGATCAATGACACCAATAACATCACCCTCTTTTTCATTTGCATGGCACATCAAACAATCTTTTGTTGCAATCATGGGTCTTAATACCCTAAAAAAATGTGAATCACCCTCGTAAAACTCTATAACTTGCTCTTTTTTTGTATCAAAACTCTTAAGTATATTGATATCTTTTGTGTATGGTGTATTTGGTGAATATAATTCTAAAGTACCTTTACTTTTAGCAACAGTAAGTTTAGTTAAACCTTTTATGTTATTTCTACTATCCTCTTCTGTCTCTTTGATAACAGTAGGATCACCAGTATTCATGGCATTTTTTAGTGTTATAAATATAGAATCCGTAAGCATTCCTAAAGATTCTTTGGCACTATTTTTAACTAATGTATCCATTTGTGATGCAGTAAAATAATTTGTTACTGCACTACTTACAATCAATATCATAAATATTGGTATTAAAATTTTTGTTGACACTCTAAGTTTATTTAACATTTTTTATCCTATCTAAGTTATCTATTTTGATTTAAACTCTTTCCATTGTTTAGTAATCTTTTCAACTAGTTTTTTCGTTATACCTTTGATGTTTAATAAAATTGAAGGTGATTGCTCTAAAACTCCAACAACTTCATCTGTTCCACCCATCTCATCAACTATTTTTTCAAATTTTTTCTTTCCAATACCATCAACAGATGTTAAAATATTTTTCAGCTCTTTTGGGGAAACTTTTAAATCTGGTTCTAATTCAGAAGCTTCATCTGGACTAGGTGCATTTTCATTTTTAAGATTAGGTACTTTCATACCTTTTAAATTTTTAAGTGCAAATCTATCTTGATAATTAAAAATCTCACTTGGCCACTCTTCGCTCCATCTTCTTTTTACATCAAACATTTTATATTCTTCATCTAATTCATGTAAAAATTTAACCTCTTTACCGTACATTTTCTTTTTGTTTCCAAAAAACTCACCATCATAAGATGAACTAAATTTACCAAAAGTTATATGTCTCATTGTTCTTAAAAGATCAGGAGATATTTTACCTAATTCTTCCCAGTTAAACATTGGCATATGTGGTTTTCTAAATCTTCCTTCACTTAAGCTCCACATAATATATTGACCAATCCAATCTCTAATATAAGGGAATGCTGCAAATGCTGTAGCACACTCTAAGATTCTAACTTTTCCATCTTTGCCATAAGCTATATCACATGCCCAATATTCTGCTTTTGCAGCTTTAGAAGTTTTAACAGCCAAATCAAGTACATTTTTAGGTACATCCATATAATCCATACTTCCACCTTGAGAAGTATTAGTTAACCACTCACCCTCAGGAGCTCTTCTCCAAAATGCACAAACTGGCTTGTGACCAATTAACATAACTCGTATATCAGCTTCCATAGGTACAAAATCTTGAAAATACATAGGGTGGTATTTTTTCTCGGCATATAAATCTTTTGCCTCTTTATAACTATCAACTTTATGTACAAAGTATCCACCATAATTTGATGGTCCATAAGATTTTTTAACTATTTTTGGATATTTAGTTTTTTGAAGAAACTTATCTCCATTTGGTCTATTGTAATAGATGTAAGTTTTTGGTATTGGTAAACCATACTTCCAAGCAAATCTTGTAACATTTTCTTTTGATTTGTTTGAAAACTGCGTATCCATAGATGGTAAAAACCTAACATTTGGTAGCTCTCTAGCAATTTGCCTAAAAGTTTCGTATGCAGTTGCAGGGATATTTCCTATAAGTACATCAATCTTTTTTCTTTTAACCTCTTTAATAAATCTATCTTTATCTTTTCCCCAGTGGTAAGTTACTGTTTCTATTTTGTTTGGCCAACCTTTGAAGTTAGAGTGATCAAAGAATCTTAATACATAATCCATGTATAAAAATCCTAGTTTTGGTAATTGCTTATTGTTTAGTCCCATTTTATTTCCTTTTTTATTTTTTTTTGTTTGTTTTTCTATCAATTAAATCTACAATTAAATCTATCTTTTTATCATTGAAATCCAATCCTTGTTTCTCTTGCTCTGGTGTTGCAAATGCTGGTATTCCATTTACTTCAAGTACTATATATTCCTCTTTTTCAAGATCATATATAATATCAACTCCACCAATATCAACACCAGTTGCTTTACAAGCTTTTATTGCCACATCTTTTATCTCATCATTTGCTTCCCTCATAAATACACTTCCACCAGCTGTGATATTTGTACGCCAATCAGTTCCACTAGCTTTTCTTCCATAGCAAGCTACAAATTCACCATCTACTATATCAACTCTAAAGTCTGTATTGTCATACTTTATAAATTTTTCAACATAAAAATATCGTAAATCCATCTGATTTAAAAATGGCATAAGCATATCAAGGTTTGCTTCAGATTCAATCTTGGTAAGTCCTACTCCACCCCAGCCATCAGTTGGTTTATATACCATTTTATCCCATTTTTTAATAATCTTTTTTAAATGATGTCCATCATCTCTATGACAAAGTTTATAATCTGCTGTTGCAATACCAGCATTTCTTAATACAAATGATGTATGAAATTTATCTTCAGTCAAAGCAAATGAATCATAAGAGTTAATCATAGGAATTACTCTATTTAAAGCTTGATAAAGATACATTTGATATTTAGATTGTTCCCCTGCGTTATATGAGAAAAATAGATCTAATTTATCTAATTTTAAATCATCATACAAGATATGACCATTTTTAGCAATTGCCTGTCTTAAGTTTAAATCATTTATAGTATCTATATCTCTATCTTTTAATTTTTTGATAATTTTCTTACCGATTTTATCACCACCACCATTGTTATAAAGCCACATTCCTATTGTACGATTATCTTTACTCATATACTTCCTTTTAAAATTTATTTTCTTCTTGATGTTTTGTTAAAATTTTTGTCATCATTTGTATCCGTTGTTCAAAGCTACTTTTTAATGCTCTCTCCTTAATAGTATGATCCCCATCACCAAAAGGACCAAAACCATCAAGTGTAACTACACCACATGAAGCAACATGATTTGCATCACTTACTCCACCTCGCTGTTCTGTTGGTATAATTTCACCTGTGATATTTTCTAATTTTTTAATAAAATCCAATTGTTTCTGATTTGGTTCCATTACATCTCTTTGAATTAAACCTATTAGAGTTGACTCTGTACCTTCAACATAAGAAGTATTTGTAATAGTATCAAGAGCTTTTAATAATCTATCTCTTTCACTATTAATTTTATATCGAATTTCAAGTAAAAGTTCACATTTGGGACTAATTGTATTTGCACCAATTCCACCAGATATTTTTCCAACATTTACAGTTGTTCCAATATCTAAATTTGTTAGGCTGACTAGTTCTTGTAATTTGTATGAAGCTTCAAGATTTGCATTTATACCTTTTAAATAGCTAGTTCCTGCATGTGCAGCCTTGCCATCTATACTAATTGTATATGTACCCACACCTTTTCTACCAGTAACCACTTCAAGTTTTTCCCCAGCTGCCTCAAATACAAAACAATAGTCATAATTTCTAGCTAATTCTAGAGTTACAAATTTACTATCATCACTTCCCGTCTCTTCATCTGAAACTAAAAAAAAGTCTATATTTTCTAATTTTCCATTTTTATTATAAACTTCTTTCAATGCTTCAAGTGCAACAATATTTCCACCTTTCATATCACAAACACCAGGTCCATAAAGCCAATCTTTATCTTCATGATATGAATCAAATTGACCCTCTGGAAACACTGTATCGTTATGACCTAAAAATAATATTTTATCGCCATCAACTTTAGGCGTAGAAAAGAGTTGATGATTACCTAAAGATTCTCTTTCATAAATAGTTGTTTCAAATCCAATAACCTCAAGCCATTCTTGCATTTGATTTCCAACTTTATCAACTCCTACTTTGTTTTGTGTATAAGAATTGATTTTACAAATTGTTTCTAAATCTTTTAGGTAATTCATATTTTAGTTTACACCACGCTTTTTACCAGCTATTATTCTTCTTAAAGCATTTAATCGTATAAAACCTTCTGCATCTGCTTGATTGTAAACTTCATCCTCTTCAAATGTTGAATGCTCTTCAGAATAAAGTGACATATCAGACTCACGACCCACAACAGTAACATTACCTTTGTAAAGTTTAAGTTTTACATCTCCTTGAACATATTTTTGAGTAGTATCAATAGCAGCTTGCATCATCTCTCTTTCAGGAGAAAACCAAAAACCATTGTAAATAAGCTCTGAATATTTTGCAATCATTCCATCTTTCATATGCGCTTCTTCTCTATCTAAACAGATAGATTCAATAGCTCTATGAGCTTTTAGCATAATAGTTCCACCTGGAGTTTCATAACAACCACGAGCTTTCATACCAACAAATCTATTCTCAACTATATCAAGTCTTCCAATACCATGTTTGTTTCCATACTCATTAAGAGTTCGAAGCATTGTAGCCGCTGATAAATCTTTCCCATCAATAGATACAGGGTCTCCATTTTTATATCCAATTGTAATATACTCTGGTTTGTCAGGAGCATTTTCAGGGCTTGTTGTCCATAACCACATAGAATCTTCAGGTTCATTCATAGGGTTTTCTAAATGCAATCCTTCATAAGAGATATGAAGTAGATTTGCATCCATAGAATATGGGCTAACTGATGGTTCACCATTTTCATCAATATGTTTAGCATCTATACTAATACCATGTTCTCTTGCATAAGAAAGAAGTTTTTCTCTACTATTTAAGTCCCACTCTCTCCAAGGTGCTATTACTGTAATATCAGGATTTAATCCTAAATATCCAAGCTCAAATCTTACTTGATCGTTACCTTTTCCTGTTGCTCCATGAGACACAGAATCTGCGCCCATCTGTTTTGCAATTTCAATTTGTTTTTTAGCGATCAATGGTCTTGCTATTGAAGTACCAAGTAAGTATTCACCCTCATAAATGGCATTTGCTCGAAACATTGGAAATACATAATCTTTTACAAACTCTTCTTGAATATCTAATATAAAAATATTTTCAGGTTTAATTCCACATGCCAATGCTTTTGCTCGTGCTGGTTCCACCTCTTCACCTTGACCTAAATCTGCTGTAAAAGTTATAACTTCTGCGTTGTATTCATCTTGTAACCATTTTAAGATAACAGATGTATCTAATCCACCACTGTATGCTAATACTACTTTTTTTACATTTTTACTTAGTTTTTTACTCATATTCTCTCCATAGAATTTATAATATTATTTATCTAATATTATATCTAAA
>JAYEIM010000009.1:16020-18380 GCA_034660095.1 Campylobacterota bacterium
CTGGAGCTTGGGAGCAAGATAAGATAAAAACATTGCAAAATGCAATTAATTTAACCAATTATAAAACAATCTGCTAAACTTCAAATAAAAGGCAACACAATGGGAAGAAGTAGATATAAAATATATGAAGAAACCCGCCCACATTTTATGACTTGTACTATACTACATTGGATACCGATATTTACAAGAACACAAACTACAGATATAATATTTGATAGTTTAAAGTATCTTCAAGAAACAGATAATTTTAAACTTTATGCCTATGTGATACTTGAAAATCATCTTCATCTAATAGCCTCAAGTGACGATATAGGTAAATCTATGAGGAAATTTAAATCATTTACTGCAAAAGAGATTTTAAAACTACTTAAAGATAACAATATAAAAACTATTTTAGACCAATTGGCTTTTTATAAAAAAGCACATAAAAAAGAAACAACTTATCAACTATGGCAAGAAGGAATTCAACCAAAATTAATTAAAAATGAAAAGATGATGATTGACAGAATACATTATATTCATAACAACCCTGTCAAAAGAGGATATATAGAAGATGCTAAATATTGGAGATATAGTAGTGCTAGAGATTATGAGGATATAATGGGATTGATTGAAATTGAAAGGGTATTTTGACATTTACTTTATGATTATTATTTGTATGAATTCCCAAGCTGGAGCTTGGGAACTAGGGTTAGTTTTTTGAACTTTGTAAATAACTTAAATATCCAAATATAAACAGAGTTCATCTGCTAGCATAAAATCCAAAGAGTATATAATATTATTTTCAATTTTCAATTTATTTAAATTTACTAATTCGTATATTTTTTCTTTTTGAATATCATTAAATATTTCTATCTTAACTCCTATTTCACTTCTAAATCCAAGCAAAACTTTTTCTACTAAAATATCATTAGGAGTTAACTCCTCTTTGTTTTCATATCTAATAGGATTATTTATATATGTTTGCACATCTTTTTGTCCATAATATCGTTTACCATCATAACATCCAACTGCCCCACAACCAATTCCTAAATACTCTTTGTATTGCCAATATCCAAGATTATGTTTACTTTTTGCATAATCATTTTTTGCAAAATTTGATATCTCATATTGATTAAAACCTAAAGATTTTAATTCTTTAAATAGATAGTTTGCTAAATCTATATTTTCAACTTTTACACTACATTTATTGTAAAATTTTGTACCCTCTTCAAGTGTTAAACTATAAGCACTTAGATGATTTATAGGTAATGTTTTTATAATGTTTAGATCATTGTCAAGTAGCTTTTTTGTATCAAGTTTCGTATCGTAAATAATATCACAATTGATATTTTTAAATCCAACTTTATTGGCATTTTTTATAGCTTCAATTGCCTGTTTATTATTATGATTTCTCCCTAAAAATTCAAGTTTTTCATCGTTAAAACTTTGAACTCCAAAACTAATTCGATTTATACCTATACTATAAATATCTTCAAGCCATTGTTTTGATGCAGAGTTTGGATTTGCCTCTATTGTTATCTCAATATTATTAGTTTGTTGATTTTTTATATATGGTTTTATAGTTTCAATTATTTTTTTGTATTTCTGGGCATCTATTGTACTTGGTGTTCCACCACCAATAAATACTGTTTCAATATTTATATTATTCTTTTTCGAATTTTTTTCCAATTCATATTTTAATTGTTTTTCTAATGCCACCATATACTCATCTCTTAAACTATGTAAGCTTGTATATGAATTAAAAGCACAGTAAAAACATTTACTATCACAAAATGGTATATGTATATATAAAAGCATATTTAAAGTATCCTTATTGTATTATCGCGGTGTATTACATGAAATTAAAGAGTAACTTTAATTCACAATTATTTAAAAGTATAAGGTAAATTATTTAATGGAAGATAAAAGTAAAAAAAACTATAGACCAAATGTGGCTGCTATAGTTTTATCTTCATCATATCCAGCAAAATGTGAAGTATTTGTAGCATCAAGAATTGATGTTGAAGATGCTTGGCAATTTCCACAAGGTGGAATAGATGAAGGTGAGACACCAAAAACTGCATTGTTTAGGGAGCTAGAAGAGGAAATTGGTACAAAAGATGTTGATATTGTAGCTGAATATCCAGATTGGGTAAGTTATGATTTTCCACCATCAGTTGCAGATAGAATGGCACCATATGATGGTCAAACACAAAAGTACTTTTTAGTTAAGTTGAGAAAAGGTGCGAAAATAAATATAAAAACTAAGTTGCCAGAATTTAGTCAATATAAATTTGTAAAAAGCGAAAATTTAAATGAATATATAACTTTTTTTAAAAGAACAGTATATAAAAAAGTTTTAAAATATTTTAAAAAAG
>JAYEIM010000010.1:0-4082 GCA_034660095.1 Campylobacterota bacterium
GGGAAGTTGTTGCTTTTGCTGCTTTGGCAAACAGAGGTTTTTGTCAAAGAGAGGGAAGTGAAACAAAAGCAAATGAAAAATGTAAATTACCAAAAGGTACAAAACTTTTTGCACTTGATGATTTTACTTTTGAGATGTATGAGCCAGACAATTGTCCTTTATGTAAAGATGGTTCTATTGCATATAAACCAGGTAGTAGAGGAAACTAGTAACTTTAAATTATATGTATTAAGGTTATAAATCTCACAATAAGTCATTGTAATCTTTATTTAGATATCATATAACTATGAGAATATTAATAAAAAATACCAAATATAATTTTACCAAAAGAATTTGTCAGTAATGATAGTGCAATTTCTTATGGTCAAGCGGTTATCTCATCCTCTAGTATTGAAAGTGGGAACTTAAACTGATATATGTTACAATCACCGAAATAAAATAGGAACTTATATATGGCTAGATGGCGTGATACAAAAAAAGGTAATGTAGAATCTAAAACACAAAATATAAATGAAAAAGAGGAAGTGATTAGAGGACTTTGTACCTCTCCTCTTCATAGGGTTAAAGCATTTGTTACTGATATGTTTATGATTATGATGCCTATTATGTATATTACAACTTATATTATTATGGATGGGGCAGAATCATTTCAAGGTAGCCAGACAGCTAGATGGCTCACTATGGGTATCTACGGTCTTATTACTGTTGTATTTTGGGTTAAAACAGGACAAACACCTGGATTTAAAGCTTATGATTTAAAAATTATTGATGACAATACAGGTAAAATCCCAACTTTTGGATTAGCAATTGCTAGATATGTTGTATTTATAATAAGCGCAGTTACAATTGTTGGATTTTTATTATCATTTTTTAGAAAAGATAAAAAAACACTTCAAGATGTTCTTATGCAAACTTCCGTGGTAAGACTAGAAGAGAGAATTCAAACTAAATAGATGCTCTTTTTTAAGTTATCTGCATTTTATTTTTTTTATTTTGCAGCAGTTGGTGTATATGTAATATTCTTACCAAAAGTTTTACTAGATATTGGATATTCAACATCTGATATTGGTATAGTTTTAGCACTCGCTCCCCTTATGAGGTTTTTAACACCTTTTTTATTTTTAAAGCATATAAACTTAGATCAAAAAGTTTTTAAAAATACACTTATACTTTCAGTCATCTCAGCTTCACTATTTTACATAACAATTGATAACTTTTATATGTTTATGGTAAACAATGCAATACTTGGTATGTGTCTTAGTTTATTGCTTCCATATATAGAGATAATTGCTATAAAAGAGTTAGGTGATAGATATGGAAAAAGTAGGCTTTATGGTTCAGTAGGATTTATGCTTATTGGTTTAGTATTGGCAAACTATTTAACAAATCCATATGTAGCACTTCACTATTATCTTGTAGTTACAGTAGCTACTGCTTATTTTGCATATGTACTACTGGAGTATGATTGTGAACATATAGAAACTAAAAATGATGAGGAGTTTTCACTTTTAAAATATTGGCCTTTTTGGGTTAGTCTGTTTTTAATGCAAGTTAGTTTTGGAGGGTTTTATAACTTTTTTACTATATATGAAACATCTTATGGTGTAAGTTTAGAAGTTGTTAGTTATCTTTGGGCTTTTGGTGTGATATGTGAGATAGTTATGCTCTATTTTCAAGCACCAATACTAAAAAATAATCTTTTATTTATCATTAAATTCTCTATACTTATTACAGCACTTAGATGGTTTTTATTGTATCTATTCCCAGAATCATTAACGATATCATATATAACTCAAAGTATTCACGCTTTTAGTTTTGGACTTTACCATAGTGCTGTTATAATTTATCTATATACACTTTATACAAATAAAAAATTAGCTCAACAATTTATGTTAGGATTTGCTTATGGGTTAGGTGGATTTGTAGGTGCTTTAATAGCAGGAATTGTATATGGTGAGTATCTATTTTTGTACTCTTCATTAGTTGCATTATTGGCATTTATTAGTTTGTATTATTTTAATGAAAAATCCTAAGAATGATTTGGGAGATTAGAATATTTTAATCTAATTAAGTTATAATAACACAGGTTATCATAACAAAGGTTTTTATAATGAAATTTTACAATAGAAAAAAAGAGTTAGCAATCTTAGCAAAAGCTGACAAATTAAAAGAAAAAAAGTCTATCATGACTATGATTATAGGAAGAAGGCGTGTAGGTAAAACAACATTAGCTTTACAAAACTACTCACAAGATCCAGTGTTGTATTTTTTTATATCAAAAAAAAGTGAAAATCTACTTTGCGAAGAGTTTATTGATGAGATAAGCAATAAACTAGAAGTAAAAGTTTTTGGAAAACTTAATAAATTTGAAGAGCTTTTTGAATACATACTAGAGTTGTCTAAAACTAAAAAATTTACTTTAATTATAGATGAGTTTCAAGAGTTTTTTAAAATTAACTCATCTATATATTCATCTATGCAAAAACATTGGGATTTAGCTAAAGATAGTACAACTCTTCATCTTATCACTTGTGGTTCAGTGTATTCCTTGATGAAAAAAATTTATGAAGATAATAGTGAACCACTTTTTGGAAGATTTGATTTTAAAATTGATTTAAAACCATTAAAAGTATCCGTATTAAAAGAGATATTAGAAGATAACAACTCATATAACAAAGAAAATCTATTAGATTTTTACCTGCTTACAGGTGGTGTAGCAAAGTATATAGAGCTGTTTACTCTTTATGAAAGTTTTGATTTAAACTTAATGATAGATACCATTGTAGAGCCAAATTCACTATTTTTGGATGAAGGTAAAAATAGACTCGTAGAGGAGTTTGGAAAAGAGTATGGGACATATTTTTCTATTTTATCTCTTATTGCTAGTTCTAAAACTTCTAAAAGTGCTATAGAATCAATACTTGAAAGAAATATTTCAGGTCATCTGGCAAGATTGGAGCATGATTATAATATTATAAAATCAATTAAACCAATAGGTGCAAAAATAAATTCTAAAATACAAAAATATGAGATAGTTGATAACTTTCTAGCTTTTTGGTTTAGATTTATTTTCAAATACCAATCCCTCATAGAAGCTGAAAATTTTGATAGACTTAAAGATATTATCTATAGAGATATATCTACTTTTAAAGGTAAATTTTTAGAAAAACTATTTACAGAACAAATTAAAGAGAAACAAATATATACAACTATTGGCTCATATTGGGAAAGAAACAATCAAAACGAGATAGATATAGTAGCTGTTGATGATATAGAAAAAAAGCTTTTAATATGTGAAGTAAAACTTCAAGAAAAAAGATTGAATTATGATGAATTAGTAGTAAAATCACAAAAACTTATTCAAAAATATAAAGGCTATAGTGTAGAGTATAGGTTATTGTCATTGAATGATGTTGAATCTATATAAGGAAAAATAGAAATAGTTAAGCAAATAATTGACTAAATTTCGTATTTTGGATATTATAACGAAATATATAAACAATAAAGGCTTAAAATGATTGGTAGAGTTAAAGAATTAGAAATCTTATCAAATGCTTGTGAAGAAAATGAAAGTAATCTAATAGCTGTATATGGACGAAGAAGAATAGGTAAAACATATCTTATCAATCACATGTTTAATGAGCATAAAAAAGATTGTTTGTTTTTTAGGTTCACAGGTTCCTATATGCTAGATAGTTCTATGCAATTGGAAAATTTTGTTGAAGCTATTTATGATTGGTTTAAAATTGAGCCTACAAAAGATATAACAAATTGGATGAGTGGATTTAATCTTTTGAAAAAAGCAATTGCATCTACCCAAACACAAAATCAAAAAGTGGTGATATTTTTAGATGAAATACCCTGGATAGATAAAAAAAACAGTAGTGGATTTGTGGGAGCGTTAGGGTATTTTTGGAATGAATTTGCATTAAACAATAAAAATATAGTGATGATTCTTTGTGGTTCAAATTCCTCATGGATAAAAAATAAAATATTTGAAGATAGCAGTGGACCACTATATCAAAGACTTGATATAAAGATACATCTTAAACCTTTTGATTTAAAAGAGACAAAAGAGTATC
>JAYEIM010000011.1:0-4061 GCA_034660095.1 Campylobacterota bacterium
GATAGATTAAAATATCCTATGATTAGAATTGGTGAAAAAGGTGAAGGTAAATTTAAAAGAGTTAGTTGGGATGAAGCATATAATGCAATTCTTAATGGTACAGATAAATTTCCAGGACTTGAAAAAATACTTGATGAAGAGAAAGACAATAGATCGTCAATGTTATTTTGTGCTGGTGAAGGTATGGCAGAGCATACATTTAAACAGTTTTTCCAAGCATTTGGATCGGCAAACTGGCTAAACCATGCTTCTATTTGTTTACAAACTGTTGCATCTGGTTATGGTGTAACTATTGGAGCTTATCCTCAATCTGATTTAGAAAATGCAGAGTATATTATTATGGCAGGAGCAAATAGAGCTGAAGCTATTGTAACACCTGATACTATGGATATGTTTAAAAGAACTAAAGGTAGAGGGGCAAAACTTGTTTGTATTGACCCTAGATTTACAAATACAGCTGCAAAAGCAGATAAATGGTATGCTATTAATCCTGGTACTGATTTAGCTCTTGTGTTAGCACTTACTTATGTAACATTAACTGAAAAGTTAGAAAATAAAAAATATATTAAAAAGTTTTTTAATAGTTATGAAGAATATAGAGAATCTGTAATATCAAATAAATATACACCAGAGTGGGCAGAACCTATTACTGGTATTAAAGCAAAAGATATTTATGCTATGGCAAGAGATTTTGCTGCAGCTGCTCCTAAAGCTATATATTACCCAGGTAGAAGATCAACATTTGCTAAAAATGATTTTCAACTTCGTCGAGCTATGGCAATATTCCAAAGTTTACATGGAGCTATTGATTGTAAGGGTGGATTAATATTTGGTGATAAACTACCAACAAAACCACATGAAGGACTTGAGCCTTTATATGCAAAAGCTGAATCAAGAGGGATAGTAAAAAATACAAATCGTAAAGAGGGTGAAGCTGGATATAGTGACTGTGCTATTGTTTCTGGTGGTGGTTCTTGGATCGGTTGGAGAAATAGATATATAGAAGATAAAATGCCTTACAATGTAAGAGGTATGTTCTGTTATAAACATAATCCAATGCAAAATATGCCAAATACGGCAAAAACAGCTCAAATGCTTAAAAAAATGGAATTAGTTGTTACAATTGATACAATGCCTAGTGATACTGTTATGTATGCAGATGTTGTACTTCCTGAATGTACATATTTAGAAAGAACTGATCCTGTAAAAACATTTAGTGGTGTTGAGCCTTCAATTGCTGTTAGAAATAAAGTAATAGACCCAATGTATGAAACACAACCTGTAATGGCTATTATGAAAGGTTTAACTGAAAAAATCTCTAAGCCACTATTTGAAATTAGTAAAAAATATGATGAAGATGTTCAAGAGCAAATTGAAGATGATGGGGAAGAGGAAACTTACGCAGAGTTTGACTTAACTTTACCATTTCATGAAACTCAAGAGGAATTAAATCATCATGCTGTTTCTATGTATATAGGTGCTGCTGAAAAACTACATCATGATGGTGTTTTTTATCCAAAAATGGATAAATACTTTAAACCATTAAATGCAAACGAACATCAGTATTATCCTGAAAAGAAAAAAGCGTATAGTATAGCTGGTGGTAAACCAAAAACTCCATCTGGAAAAGTTGAATGTGTTATAAAATCTTTAGCTAAAAAAGGGATCGATGCGATGCCAATTTGGAGAGATGAATATGAGTTTAGTGTACCTGCTGGAAAATTCAAACTTCTTACAGGAAGACATGCTCAATTTACTCAAAGTGGAACAGCAAATAACTCTATGTTAAGAGATTTAATGCCAGAAAATTTTATCTGGATAAACAAAAGAGTAGCTAAAGAAAAAGGTATCAAATTTGCTGATATGATTGAAGTAAGTTCAAGTGTAGGTAAAACTCAACTAAAAGCATATCCAACAGAAAAGATTGCTCCAAATCAAGTATTTTTTATACATGGTTTTGGTGAAGAGAGTGAGGCTCTGACTTGGGCTTATAAAAATGGTGGAAATGATAATGCAGTTATTGAAGATACTATGGAACCTGTTTATGGTGCTGCAGCGATGCATGAAACAAATGTTGAAATAAGAAAGGTGTAATTTATGGCAAGATATGGAATGGCACTTGATTACAAAAACTGTATCAATTGTAAAGCATGTGAAACAGCATGTAAAGAGGAAAATGGAATTTTAAAAGGTGCTGATAAGCATAGAATTTGGGTAGGAACTGCTGAAATTAAAGGGGAATATCCTTTGCTAGATATCACATCAAATACTTTTTATCCGTCACAGTGTCAACATTGTGAAGATGCACCTTGTGAAGATGTATGTCCAACACATGCAACATACACAGATGAAAATGGTGTAGTAAGAGTAGATGTTGAAAAATGTATTTTATGTACTTACTGTATAAATGCTTGCCCTTATGATGCAAGATATGTAGAGGATCAAGTTACAAATACTGTAGATAAATGTAATTTCTGTACAGATACAAGACTTGACAGAGGTGAAACTACAACTGCATGTCAAAATACATGTCCTACAAAAGTAAGATTATTTGGTGATCTTGATGATTACGATAGTGAAATTAGTGAAGCGTTAAGAACAAGAGAGCATTTTAGTTTAAAAACTCATCTTGGAACAAATCCTAAATTATTTTACCTAACATAAGGAGCTGATTATGAAAATAGGTTTTATTAATATTCCTTTTAAGGAAGATTTTTCAATTAAGTCAATACTAGGGTTTGAAAAAACTTTTGTTAACTTACTATTAGCTTCTGCTATTTTAGGTTTACTTGCAGTATTTGCATACGGTATTTTTACATTTTTAGTACATGGACATCATGCTTATAATGTAACAAGAGAACACCCATGGGGACTTTTACTTGCAGTTTATATATTTTTTGTTGTTAGTTCAACGGGACTTTGTATAATTGGTTCTTTAGGTGATGTGTTTGGATTCAAAGATTATATGTTGATTTCAAAACGAGCAATTTTTGGTTCTATTGTAACTATTTTAGCTGGTTTTGCTGTTATTATATTTGAAATTGGACACCCTGTAACTATGCTTATTTATAATGTATTAAGCCCAGGTTTATTATCTGCTATTTGGTGGATGGGTACACTATATGGTCTTTATTTAACATTTATGATTGTAGAGTTTTATTTTTTATTAAATAATGATATGAAAAAAGCTAAGATTTTTGGACTTACAGGTCTTTTAGTTGGACTTGCTGCTCACTCTAATCTTGGTTCAGTATTTGGATTTTTAAATGCTAGAGGTATATCTCAAGGTGTTTTTTACCCTACATACTTTATCTTAACTGCATTTATTACAGGTATTTTCTTAGCATTTATAATTATGGGATTTAGATATAAACTAAATTTCCCTGATGCAGTTAAAAAAATGCTTCAAGGACTTGCTAAAATTCAAGGACTTTTAATAGCAATATTAATCTTCTTTGTAACTTGGAAGTTTTTAACAGATATTTACGGTGGAGTACCAGGAAAAGCTGATACAGCTATTCATATCTTAAATAGTTTTACATTTCAAGCAGAAGTATTATTGGTTATGGTTATACCAATGCTAGTGATTTTAAAAGACTTTGGTAGAAGTCCTGTATTATTTTTCTGGACATCAATGGTTGGTATGATTGGTATCTTCTTTATGAGATATAATCTTGTACATGATACACAAGTAAAACCGCTTATGATGTTAAAAAAGCGTGAGTATCAATTAGAGCCTACATGGATAGATTATTTCCCTTCTTCAACTGAGATGTTTATTTGTCTAGGTGGATTAGGTTTATGTTTACTTATGTATTATGTTGGTACAAAAGCATTTAATCTTGATGAGGAACATCATTAAGATTAATTCTTAAAAATAAAAAAGCCCTTGATAAAAAATATCAAGGGCTTTTTTTATAGTTGTTATTTACAGAATAATTATTCTGCTTTTCTCCACTCTTTATAAAGTGCCTCATGCTCATCTATCTCTTCTTTAGAAGGTTTTCTTCTACAAGATAGATAACCTTTACCACCATCGCAAGATTCAAATGGATAAACTG
>JAYEIM010000012.1:0-4052 GCA_034660095.1 Campylobacterota bacterium
TAACAAAGCCTAGGAGAGAAACAAGCTAAAACTGCGAATTTTCAAGCTTCTAAGTTTCGATTATATAAAATCTAAAGACAAAAGTGTCAAGTCGTAATATCGCTTGTCCCTCAAGTCAGTCGTTAGGTTCAGTTATCACAAAAATCTCACTATTTATAAAAGACGATATAAATATATAAAAAGGTAAAATACTCACCATGAAAACAAATATAAAAAAACTAATCTTAACTCTATCTGTGATGATACTATTTACTGCCTGTGGTGGGGGTGGTTCTGATACATCATCTGAAACACCATCTGAAACACCATCTGAAACACCATCTGAAACACCATCTGAAACACCATCTGAAACACCATCTATAAAAAATACTAATACAGATTTACACGGTAAATGGATATATGTAAATAGTGGAGAAAATTTTTATTATTATTCAAATTCTGATTTAGACTTTGAAAAAATAGATAATAATTTACTAAAAATAGTGCAAAGTGACAATACTTATAAATATGCGATGAGAGCAGGAACATCTACTGTGAAGGTTAAAGGTAAAATTCTCGATTTAAGTAATACATCAAATAGTAGAAGTTTGTCATCATCTAGAAGCATAGGCGATATGAATATAATATTAGAAAACATTCATGATTCCAATACTCAAACAACTACAGCTATAGATGAAAATGGTAGTTTTGAATCTGCTGATTTACCTGCTGGTGAATATACTATCACTATAAATGATATTGAGCAAAATATTACAATAGATGATGAAATTGAAGAGCTTGGAAATTATTCAATAGTAGGTGAAAATACAAACAACTTTAAAGTAAAATTAGAATTGGATGATGATTTTATATATGCAGATAATAGACAATATAATGGAAAAATAATTGTTGAAAATATAGGTAGTTCTACTAGTGTAGGTGTGAGCTATGATATAAATTTAACAGATGAATCACTTGAATATTTTTCTAAAAGTATTGTCTTGGGGTCAATTTTACCAAAAGCCAAAAAAGAGATACCGATAACATTTAGATTTAGTGATATTAATACTACTTCAAAAATTGTTCCCTTAAATGTAACAATAAAAGATATGAATGGATTAACTTGGAGTGAAAGCTTAAAGATACAACTTTATAAAGAAAAATTTTATATTAGTATCAAATCAAGCACAGCAAATGTAAAAGGTTATATCATATTGCCTTTTTCTGATAAAGTAATAAAAATAGATACACAAAATGAATCTATAACTTTACCAGTAGTATCAGAAGACTATAAAGTTCTTTTATCAAATCCATCTATTACAGATGAAAGTGTATATTCAATAGGAGTACATAGAAGTGCAAGTATAGATGAAAATTTCAATAACCCATCTGCTTATGAACCAAACAATGATTTAGCAAATGCAAAGACTATCAATAGTGGAGAGATGATAAATTCATATATGCACTTAGGCGATTTAGATTATTTCAAAATTCATATTGATGATTTAAATCAATCATCAAATCAAACAGGGTATACTCAGATTGTGACCAATGGAGCTTATAATGCAAACCAATATTATTACATGAATTTAAAAGAAAATATTTTTTTTGACATAACAACACCAAATGAAAGTTTTGGAAAACTTACACTTTATGATAATGACTTACAACAATTAAAACAATACGATAATGTAGGTTCATATTATAACGGTGATAATGTAGAAGTAAAAGCTGGCGAATATTACATAAAAGCAGATAGTAATTTTTATTTATTTTCAGTATATTATAGTGATTTTAATTTCGCAAATATAAACGGAAATGGTTCATATAGTGTAAATACTTATTATTATTTCAAGGTTGATGAAGATACATATTATGATATAACCACACCAAATGAAAGCTTCGGGAAAATAACTAAATATAATATTAACATGAAACAACTTGGACAATATGATAATGTAGGTTCATATTATAATGGAGATAATATTTTATTTGAAAAAGGTGAGTATTTTATAAAAGCAGATAGTGATTTTACTATTCAAGGGAACTAATGTGAAATTAAAAATTTTAATATCAAGTATTTTATTTTTTAGTATATTAAATGCAAACGATACGCTAACTCAAATCAATTTCGAGCAAGACAACGATGGAAATTTTAATCCTAATATATTTGTACCTATAAATTGGAATAATGATTATTATAGTGGTATAGGATACGCTTCAAGTACTTCAAAAGACATAAAGAAACTAAACAATTTTGAGGATAGTAAAAACGGAGCAGTTTCAACAAAAAGTGACACTACTATCAATTGGATTACTAAAAAAATATCAAATTATTCAATAGGAATACAAACAAATATACAAAAAATAAACAATAATGAATTTGGTTATATCCACGATACAACTAATACTTTTGGAAAAGGAGATGATTATTGGATAGCATTTGATAACGATATAGAATTAGATATATTAAAAACATCTATTTATGCAGATTACAGTAAAAATCTTGATGATATTTTTTTAAGAGTATCCACAACTATAAGCCCAAGTACAAAAATTGATGTAAAACAATCAACCCTATTTAAACCACTTGTATCTGATATAGGGTCAAGTAGTAGCTCAACTTCACAAGATTTATCGTATAGTTTCATGCTTGAAGGATATTATGATACCAATAGCTTTATAAATCTTGGACTTGAATATAGTTATGATTTTAACCCTTTAAAATATGATATAGCTCAACTATCTTACGAAAATAGTAATTATCTATTTAAAACAGCTACAATAGATACAGATGAAACAACCACAAAATATATAGCAAAAATATATTTTGATAAAAAAGTTTTAGGAGATTTAAATCCATCTATTGGTTTTGGTAAAATTTCAACTAAAATAAAAGATAATAACTCAAACGATACTACAATTGAAGATAGCAATATTATAAGTATTGGTTTTGAAAAAAGATTTTAGAATAAAGGTAGATAGATGAAAAGAAAACTAATCTCATTTGACTGGGCAATAAAAAGAATACTAAGAAGTAAAGCAAACTTTGATATCTTAGAAGGTTTTTTATCTGAACTATTAAAAGAAGATATTAAAATCCTAGAGATTTTAGAATCTGAATCCAACAAAGTGTCAGCTGATGACAAAAGTAATCAAGTAGATATAAAAGTAAAAAACTCAAATGATGAAATAGTTATCATAGAGATACAATATAGTAGAGAACTAGATTATCTTCAAAGAATGCTATATGCGACAAGTAAAGTAGTAATAGAACATATATCACAAGGCTATGCCTACTCTAAAATAAAAAAAGTAATATCTATAAATATTTTATACTTTGATTTTGGTGATGGAGATGATTATATCTATAAAGGTACAACAAACTTCGAGGGTATTCATACACACAATAAGTTATACCTAAATGAAATACAAAAAGATTTATATAAAACAAATGAGATAAATAAAATATATCCTGAATATTATCTTATCAAAGTTAAAAACTTTGATGATAACTCAAAAGATACATTGGATGAATGGATAAACTTTTTAAAAAATGAAACTATCTCAGATAACCCAAAAGCAAAAGGTTTACTTAAAGCAAAAAAAACTTTAGACTACCTAAATATGCCAGATGATGAAAAATTAGAATATGAAAGAAGACAGGAAAATTTAAGAAGAGAAGCTAGTGTTTATGAGAGTACTTATATTGCAGGTGGGATTGAAGAAAAACTAAAAATAGCCCAAAGTTTATTAGAACAAAATGTAAGTATTGATATAGTGAAATCAAGCACAGGATTAACTGATACGGAGTTGTCAAACCTAACAAATCGTAGGAGATAACAAGGTAATAGTGGCAGATAATATCAAGCTTTTTTGTTTCGCATAAATATACTATAAAAACCAAATATTTAAGCCGTTAGATTACCTTGTCTCTCAACTCAGGCGTTATATGAAGCCTGACGGCAGGTAATAAAGACCAAACATCTCTAATAATTCCTAAAAACATTACAATTTGACATATTTTTATAAAAGTTATTTTTTTAATATTATAATTTTATTATGTGTAAGAT
>JAYEIM010000013.1:0-4023 GCA_034660095.1 Campylobacterota bacterium
ATTTTGGATACTTCAAAACTAAACTTGAGTTTGGAAGCACATATGTATTTCATAGCTTTAGACACACCTTTCAAAACAAACTAAAACAGCTAGATATTGAGTTTGAAAAGATAAATGAACTTGTAGGACATGGTGCTAATGATGAAAATAAAATCACTGATGACTATACCTATAAATATAACTTAGATATATTAAGTCAATCAGTTGAAAAGATAAATTTTAAAAATTCCACTATTGACATTTAAAAATAATTGTTATATAATTAATCCGAAAACATGATGATTTCCTCAATCTCTAAGAATTAGTTACTCTTAGATAGCTGAGTTTAAAAAGGTAAGGTTAATAGCCTTACCTTTTTTTATGATGGGTGGTATCTGAAAATGGGTAAAGGGAACTCCTAAAAAGGAGGAAAGATTCATGTTAAGGCTAGTAATTATATTAGTCGTGGTTTGCTTTTTGCTTGTAGTACCGCTTTATTAAAAACTACTGGGGAATTAACTACTCCCCTTTTTATATTTCGTCAATTCATAAAACAACACAAATTCAACTTTTAATCAGTTTCTTAGAACTTTATAAAATCCTTGCTCCAAAAGATGATTTCCAAGTTCACTAGGCCAAATATATTCTTTATTTTTGTTATATCTAAGAAATCCATTCTTATAAATTATATTATCGATTAACTCGGTACAATATATCTTACTACTATCTATCCTATTAAAATCAAAGTCAAATGATTTATTTAAATCAGAAGATATATTAAAATTCATACTTAACTTATCATGTCGTAGTATTTGATAGTCTGTAACATCAGAGAAAAAATTTTTAATAGATAACATACTAACATATCCGCTACTATATTTATCTTTGGGTGCTGATTGTAATATTTTTAGTTTATTATTATCTTGAATTACCATAGCTGCATGACTAAAATCAAGATTGCCAAATAACATTAATGAGTAAGCTCTCCAAGAAGTTGTACTCACTAGTAAAACATCTCCTTCTTGTAAATTTTGAGGTACATCAATCTTTTTAGGCCTTAACAGCATAAAAAAGATTAATAGAAGTATTATCGCAAAAGTAACTAGCTTAGTTATTAAGTATTTTTGCTTTTTCTTTTTCAAATTCTTCATCTGAAAGTACACCATCATCATGAAGTTTTTTAAATTCAGCAATTTCACTAGCTTTACTTTGTTTCACTTCTGGTACTGATTCTTTTTGTACAAGAGTAATCTTAGATTCTCTAGACATAAATGTTACGACTACAATACCAATAATTCCACATACTACCATCGATACAACTAGTGTTGGTAATAATTCACTATTTTGAATAATTTCTGGAAGTTTTGTAATATATTTTCCTAATGTGATTTTTTCTTGTATCCAACTTGCTTGTAAATAATAACTTATTGGTACACCTAAAATTGCACCAACTACTGCTCCTGACATTTTTGACATTTTTTTCCTTTATATTTTACTTATAGTGGTATGTTTAAATCTATAGTTTGATTTTAAAAGATAAAACTTACCATTTAATAGTTGCTTTATCAACATATTTATCACTAACTAACTTCCATTTTTTACAAATACCCCAAGAGGGCATAATACATTCTTCTTTTTCTTCGTTTATCTTATTGTTTGAATACCGATCTTTTTTCTGCTTTCTAAAACCATTTTTTTTCTTTTATTTTTGTTACTTTTCAACTCATCGAAAGATATTCTACCCAACCATTCTTAATAAACACTTATAAGTGTTTTCTTAAATTTTAGATTATTTGCTAAAATTTACACGAACAAAAAAAGGCTAATATCCCATTGATTTTGCTTTTATGTAAAACTTACACATTTCTTTTTGATCAAAAATATCACCACTATTCCCATTTAATGAAATTTTATAATGACCAATGCCTATATGCTGAACTACATATCCATCAGTTTTTAAAGAATCAATGCTAGATAATCCTATTTTAGTACATGATTTTGAACTATAATCAACCATATACCAACTACTAACATTCTTTTGAACTGTTTTTGACTGAACTTCATCATTTGAAATTTTAATTTTTTTAGTTATATCTGCACCGCTTTGAGTCGATATTATATCTTTCTTTTCAGCTGTAATATATGTATATAATATTTTATTGTTTTTATCTAAAATTTCTAACTTATTAATATATCCTATTACAGAGACGTCAATTGTATGTTGTACTCTCCAGTAAAAATTTCGAACTTTACTATATTTAAGTATTCTTTTAAGGGATTTAGGAGTAACTTTTTGAATTACATACGTATATCTAGCTATTAATTCTCTATTAATGTAGCCTGAAGCCTCTCTTCTATTTTTAATAAATATTTTTGCTTTTGCTTTTTGCATTGGTAAAAAAATATTATTTTTATTTATATTATTGAATGATAATTTTAAATTAGTAATTTTACTTCCTTCAAAAGCAATTGAACTATCTTCTGTCATTAATTCTAATGGAAATCTTTTATTCTTAAAATCATATTTTTTAAATTTAATACCCAGCCTTAACTCACTAGTCTTTCCAATAAATGTTTTTTGATTTTGTATTTTTTTTATAAAATCACTATAACTATTTTCAAGAATACTATCTATTTCAAATTCATCATTTTTAAATTTAAAATATTTCTCTACCTCATTTTGATCACTAGATATATACCACATAGCAACATTCGTTTTATTTTTTTCAAAACTACTTATGTAATCTTTAAGGACACTTAGTCCAATACTATCTACTGTTTCTTTATTTCTAAAATTAACTATTTTAGATTTAGACTTCTTATTGTTCTTTATTTTAGCATCTTTAAGAGATATTAATTCTTTCTTAAATAATTGCTTCATTTGAATACTTTTAAAGTTATGTGGTTTTAAATTTTTAATATCTTTTTTTATACCTGCACTAATTAATAGTTTTACTAAAGGAACATCATCACGTTTTATTGCTGTATATAATCTCTTTTTATTCTTTTCAGAATTAGAGTCAAATCTAACTCCTTTTTCAATCATTAACTTTGCAAGGTCATAGTTTTTATATTTAGTAAAAAACAGTGTATATATTAATGGACTATCTCCATCTTCATCAACGATATTTAAGTTAGCACCTTTTTCTAAAAATAGTTTAACAAGTTCAATATTATAATAATATGAGTTAAATAATACAAGTTCCAACGAAGATTTACCATCATCATTTTTTATGTTAAAATCAGCACCTTTTTCTATTAATAGTTTTGATATTTCATTTGTCTTAAGGATTATACTATTACGTAATGGAGTCCGTCCATTATTGGATGCAATATTTAAATCAGCACCTTTTTCTATTAATAGTTTTGATATTTCATGTGTCTTATTATTTATACTATTGTATAATGGAGTCCATCCGTCAGAGTCTGCAATATTTAAATCAGCGTTAGCATTAATTAAGACTCTAACTATTTCAATATTTCCCTCTTGTACTGCTTGAAATAATGGTGTCCTTGCATGTGTTTTTATATTAATATCATCCCATCCATCTTGAATAAGTTGCTTTACTAATGCCAAATCATTATCAACAACAGCATCATTTAAGTCAAATGATTTTGTAAAAAAACCTGCATTAAGAATACTAAAAGATAATAGCATAGATAAAAGTATTTTTTTCATTTTATTTTTTTCCCATAACTAAATTTTTAGTATTTTCCACAAGCGTACTGATATCACCATTAAAGTTAATATTTATTTTTACATTAGTAGTTTTTGTTGTAGTAGTAGATGAAAAAGATGTTGTAGTTGTAGAAGTTGTACTAAGTTCAACATTAATATCACAAACTATTGATGCACCTAAAATTGCAATAATAGCTCCAGAGAATAGAATCAGCAAAGGGGAATGCTTATCTAATTCTTCTATTAATAAATTATTACTATCATCATATACTTTACGTGCATATTTTTGATATTCACCCTTACTAAAATTTATCTTTAAACATCTTTCTTTCAATAATTCTAAATTAAAAATATTATCACTATTA
>JAYEIM010000014.1:0-3989 GCA_034660095.1 Campylobacterota bacterium
TAAGTTTTATATAAATTAAAAATAAAACTTGGAGTGATTTTTAAATGGAGCGGGAGACGAGACTCGAACTCGCGACAATCTGCTTGGAAGGCAGAGGCTCTAGCCAACTGAGCTACTCCCGCTTAAAAAATGTTACAAACTTAAAACTATAATTAGTTTTAAAGATAATAAATGGTGGGTCCTGAAGGACTCGAACCTTCGACCACTCGGTTATGAGCCGAGTGCTCTAACCAGCTGAGCTAAGGACCCTCTTTACTTAAAGTGTATAAGCTAGTTATCTTTTGTTTGTGGTCGGAATTATAATCAAATAATTATTAATATTCACTTAAACTTTTACTACAACTGTACTATATGGATTATAAAGTACATTTGCTTTTGTTTGTATCTTTACATTTCTCCTTTGTGTAAAGTCAACACTATAAACCCCGCCGCTATCAAGTGAAAATTTTGCACATATTTTTGCAGCTTCCTCTATAATATTTTCAGGTATAGTTTTCTTTGTATTTGAAACTATTACATGTGAAGAGACTTGCCCTTGAAGATGAAACCAAAAGTCACTAGCTTTACTATTTTGAAGTAGATATATATTTTCCCTCTCATCTCTACCTAACATAATTTTATATCCGTTTATAAAAAAGCTTTGATATGGATTTGCTTTTTTTGTTTTTATCTGATTTTTATCTTTTTTGGGAAAATAGAATTCAACCTCATCTATTGTTTTACAACTATTTATACTATTTATTAACCTATTGTAAAAATCATATTTTTGAGTCAAATTTATTTTTTCTATATATTGATTTTTTGCTTTTGCTTTTGCTTTTTTTGAGTCTCTAAACATATCATTTGATTTTTGAATATTTAAACTTTTTTCATATCCTTGCAACTCATAAAGTTTACCAACTATCTCTATTGCTTCATTATTTAAATTTATAGATTTAGATTCTAAACTATCTACATCCTCTAAGCTTTTCAATATCTTATCTATTTTTTTTATATGCTTATTTAGTTGAATTATTTTTTGTTTTTTTAAACTTTCTAACTCTTTTTTTATTCTAGAATTATATAAATCTAATAGATAGCTTTCTATATCATATATATCTTTCTCTTCATATATAAAGTTTGGTTTTTCTAATTCATTTAATCTTTGTCCAACTTTTACTATTCTTACAGATGTCCACTCATCTATATGTCTTAATGCTTCTAAAACTATATCATTTTCATCAAGTATTATTATATTTGTATTTTTACCTGTAAATTCTAACTGTAAAATTGTAGTTTGCTCTTTGTACGATGATTTGCTTTTACAAATTATATTTAATACTTTATCATCATTTCGTAAAAAAACTTTTTCTACTCTTGAATTATTGAATCTTTTTTGCAAAACTACATCAACTGGTGCATTAAAAACTTTACTATTTATATCTTTTGAGTCTTTTATATAAACAGTAGCACCACCTTTTACCATATCAAAATATAATGTTTTTCTATCATTAAATTCTATTTTAATAGTGTTGTTAGATACTCTTTTGATATGATTTATAGTTGTAAATCTTGTTAGATATTGTGCAATCTCTTTTAATATGTAGTATTTCATAATTGGATAATAGCATAGTTATTTAAAATTATGTTTATTTTATTTAATATTCAGTAAAATAGTTATTAATATAATAGTAGTTAAACATAAAAAAGGTATTTATATATTATGAAATTTAGTAAAATAAAATCAACCGATTCTATAAAAAGTATCATCAAATCTATATCTGATATCGACTTGGATGTAGAAGGTTTATGGGGATATGATATAGATAGCTCTACAATCATAAATAGTTACGGTAAGTTTTTGGCAAAAGATTTTGAATCTTTATTATGCTCATTAAGATCACATATTCAAATGAGTATGACATTAAGTGAAGAGGAAAGATATACAAGTATCTCTGCAAATGAAATATTAAGAGATAGAATAACTAAAAATGGAAAAACATATGATAAAGTAACATATATGATTAATGCTACTAAAGAGCTAGAGTTTAAGAATTTTATAAAAGAGTATAAAGAGAATCATGGAGATGAAAATTTTGATCTAACAGAACACTTTAAACAAAGAGAAAACTGTAAGATCAATATAGAAGAAGTTTATTGGTTTGATATCACTAATTTATAATCTCAACTTTATCACCATTTTTTATTATACCACCATGAATAACTTTAGCAAAAACACCTCTATCATGCTCTAATAGTTTTGGTAGCTTTTCGTCTATTTTTGATAAGCTATTACATATAGTACATTGTTGACTTATCTCTAAAATAACATTACCTATTTTAAACTGCTTATTTAGTTCTAACATATTCAGGTTAAAATCAATTAATATATTTTCACCCAATTGACCATGATGGATATCTATACCATTTTGCTTTGCAATCTCATAGCTGCCTAATGATGTTATCAAAACAGATCTATTTGTATTTTGACCATAAAATTTATCTATAAATACACCATCTGTATCTATGATCAGTTCACTCTGATTAATTCTATCCACAAAATCTTTTTTAGATATAAAAAGATTTATAATATTACCCAATGTTTTAATTTTCATAATTTTACCTAATATTTTTATTATAATTTTTATTAATACAATGATATCACAAAATATTATTTATATCAAGAGTATTTAAATAAATATTTGAAATTCTTTTGTTACTTTTATACACAATATATTTTTTCATTTTATCTATTAAATAAAAGCTTATATTATTAATACAGTAAGCTTATAAGTTAGTGTTTAAAAGGTTTATTAGTGTTCTTAAAAATATTATTTTCTATTTATACTATTCTTGTAATAGTAAAACTTATAATATATATTTGATGCTTTGATATTATAAAAAGTTATATTAAATTTATACATATTTCTATTGACATTTATATTTATTTTCCATTATAATATATTGTTTTGGTATTAGTTGTATCGAATTAATAATATTTAAAGGAGAAATTTTAATGAATAAAATTAAAGAAATTTTTAAAAAATCATTGATAAAAAATGATGAAAATGCTTTAGAGAAGTCAAGTAGAAGAGACTTTTTCAAAAACAGTGCTGCATTATCTGTTAGTGCAATAGCTGCTGCTTCTGTTTTATCACCTATAAAAGTGAAAGCAGATGATCATGCAATTGTTGGGGAAGCCGAGTGGGGAACTAAATTAGGTAAAATGGTGACTGATAATCTATATGGATTACCTTCACCTTATGAACATAACAATACTAGAAGAACTATGAATCTATTATCTTCGGGTGATATGTATGCATCTGTTTCTATGTGTCCAATACATGAATCAGAAGGTATTATTACTCCAAATGGATTATTTTTCTGTCGTGATCATGGTGGTACAGCACAAGTTGACCCAAAAGAATATAGACTAATGATTCATGGAAAAATGAAAAAAGAGATTGTTTTAACACTAGATCAACTAAAAAGATATCCAAGTGAAACTAGAACATATTTTATTGAGTGTCCTGCAAATGGTTCAACTGGTTGGAGAGCTCCACAGTTAAATAATTTACAGTTTATGAAAGGTATGGTTAGTTCTGCCGAATGGACTGGAGTTATGCTAAAAACTGTTTTAGATGACTTAGGTATAGATAAAGATGCTGTATGGATGATGGCTGAAGGTAGTGACAATGCTGGAAATCCAAGAACAATTCCAACTGCAAAAGCTATGGATGATGCTATGCTTGTATGGGGTCAAAATGGTGAAGCATTAAGACCTGAGCAAGGTTATCCAGTAAGATTACTTGTTCCAGGTTGGGAAGGTAACTTAAATACTAAATGGTTAAAAAGATTAGAATTTTCTGATAAGCCTTGGCATTCTAAAGAGGAAACATCTAAATATACAATGTTACAAAAAGATGGTAGAGCTATTCAATATTTCTGGCCAAATGAAGTTAACTCAGTTATCACATCTCCTTGTCCTGAAAAACCATGGACAGATCTTA
>JAYEIM010000015.1:0-3988 GCA_034660095.1 Campylobacterota bacterium
CTTACCTTGACCATTTTGACCAATGACTGCAACTCTTTGTTTCTCTTGTAAAGTAAAATTTACATCTTTTAGTATAACTTTTATATCGTATTGTTTGTTGATTTTTTGTAAGTCTATTAGTGCCATTTTATTCCCATATTTCCCTTGAAACCTACACTTTGTATAAAAATGTATGGACTTAAGAGTTTTCCTTAATATTCACTTAATATATATCATACTTTTTTAAATATATCATACTTATATCATACCTTTGTAAAAATATAGCATACTTAATAAACATACATTTAGTTCTCTTGTTTTAAGATTTAATAATATCTAAAAAGTTCTTGAAAAGCGATAAAATTTATATGACTTTATATCTAGTATTACATAATTATTACATTAAATAATTTATAGTTGTATTTGTATTAATTTAAGATTATTTTTGGTAAATTTATAATAACATTTTGTTCTGTTGAAAGAAACATAATTACGATTATATGAAATTTAATTCAAAAAATTGTTATGATAAGTTTTAAAATAAATTGAAAATTTATCACAGCTATTTAAATAGTTAGTTTAAAATTTGGAGAAAAAATGGATGCAGCATTTGGAATAATGAGTATAGTTTATCTTGCATTGATTGTATTTTGGGTATGGACACTAATTGATATTCTAAAAAATGAATTTAGTGGTAGTGGTAAAATTGTATGGTTATTGGTAGTGTTTTTTCTGTCATTACTTGGTTCAATATTGTATGTGGCAATTGGAAGAAAACAAAGAGTGATCTAATATAAATTAAAAAAAGGAATAAAATGTATAAAATTGGAAAAATTTTACTTTTAGCATCTGTTGCGATTTTATTTTCTGCATGTGCAGGAAAAAACTTTGAAAAACCAAGTCAAAAAAGTCTTGTTCTCGGAACAACAACTTATACTGATATAACTAACTCTATGGGAACTCCAAAAAGTTCAGGTAAATTATTATTACATAATAATCAGTTTGATAGTATAACATATATATATGCTAATATTGGTTGTCAAAAAGATGAAAATTCAAATGCTGATATTAGTAATTGCGAGCCAAATAATAGAGGTGTTACTCCAGAAAAAGCAATGATATTTTATTTTAAACAAGAAATATTAAAGGGATACTCTTTTAGGTCATCATTTAAATCTAATAATACTAATTTTGATGCAACAAAAGTAGAAAAAATTATTAAGAATAAGACTAATATGAGTGGTATTATAAGTTTATTGGGAAAGCCAACAGGAAAACTTATTTATCCTGCTTCATTAAAGGCTAACACTTTTGTTTATGAATACTCCGAAGCTATTCCTAAAGCATTTGGTGGTGCAAAGGTTCATGTAAAAGTTCTAATAATAGAATTTGATAAAAATGATATTGTAATAGATGTAAAATATGTTAATAATAGAATTGAAGTTTAAATTTAAATAATAATATAATCTTTAAAATTAAAAGGATTAGAATGAAATTAATAAGATTTTTAAAGTTATGTTTAGTATCAGTAGCGACTATACTATTTTTTACAGGTTGTAATAGTGCAAATCAAAATAAAGTAAGTTCTAATAATATTTCAGACAATAATTTAAATGAAGTAATATTATACGATGGTCATGCTATAGGTTTTGCATATATGAAAGAGGGTAAAACTCTTATTGATGTGAAGAAAAGCTATATAGAGCCTATAGAGGGAGTTGAAGTAATAAAAATAACTAGATATGGATTTTATCCTGATTATAAAATGACTACTAGAAATGAAACAGGAAATGATACAAGAGATTGTTATTTCAATATGAAAATAACTGATAAGAACTATAAATATTGTTCTAGTAAATATACAAGACGATACTTGTTTAGTAATGGAGCTGTATTAATACATAGTATAGTAGGAAGATTTGGATTTGATTATGTTAGAGGAAAAGCTTTTGATCCTCAATTTTTTGAAAAAGAATATTTTTTAAAAATTGTTAAAGATAATAATTTAAATGAATATAGGAAAAAAATAATTTCAGAAATGTAATCTAATAAATTAAAGCTCCTTATAATAAGGGGCTTTTTTTTATATTATTTTTGAAATAATTAATATCATTATTAAGATAAACTATATAACAAATAAACTATAATTAATTAAATTAATAATATAATTTTAAAAATCAAAAAGGAAACAGATGAAAGTGAAGAGTTATTTAAAACTAGGGTTATTAGCTGCTACAGTAAGTTTATTAATTAGTGGATGTGCAGGTGGAGCAAGTCCAAGTGAATTAGTTCCAAAAAAATATACAGTTGGAAACACTAAGGGAAGTATAACTTTGAGTGAAGCAGAATGTGTAATTTCTAATGGTGCTTTAGTGTATAAAGGGAAAAAATTATATGATGAAGAGGGTGATGTAATATATACAGAAAAAATTAATGGTAATGTATATTATTTTATTAAAAAAGATACAGATTTAATACTGAAAAATTTAAATAAAAAAATAATTAAAATATTTAAAAATTCATATTCCAATATCATAACATCTCAGAATGATATTATGTATATTGCTACAACTGATAGACATACATATAAAAGATCATATAGGTATAATAACTTATATAGTTTTAATGGAAAAAATGTTGAAATTATTGGAAAAAATCATCCTATAAGATTAACTATTAAAGGAAATAAGATTACAGGAGGAAGTGTTGTTGGAGGATATATAATAAGATGGGTAAAAGACCATGGTTCTGTTGCAGTTCATGGTAAGCAGAATGCACATATGGCATGGACAACTATTGAAAATATGATTACACGAAAAGTAGTAGATATTAAACCATCTCTAGTTCCTCATGGTGGATATACAGGAGTGTTTGGAAACAAAACTGGTTATGACTACCTAATTCTCGGTATGATTGGTAATAGTATTGTTTATACTTATGAATATAAGTATTCAGATAATGGTAAAACAATAGAAAAAACTATACTTGAAGTTCAAAATCTTGAAACAAAAAGAGCTACAATTTTAAATGATAATGAAGATGAGAAATTTAAGTTTTATACAAATGGAAATGATGTTGTATTTAAAAGTAAAAATAAACTTATTGATATAAGAACACAGCAAAATGCTAAGATTGATAATAATTTTGATGTGTTGAAAATTAAAAATGGATCAGAAAAATTGAGTGGTAGAGTAGCTTATTATTATATGGATAATTATAGTAGTAAAAATATTTATTATGCAAAAGGTAGAAGTCCTTTTATATTTGAAATAGACTAAAAATAATAAAACAGTTTAATTAGCTCATCTTAGGATGGGCTTTTTTTATGCCTAAAAACTAATTCATTAAATCATTAATGAATTAGGACTATTATTTCGTATTTCAATATCTAAATTTATTAAATTAAAATATAGGCTTACTTGATATATAGTATTATAAAAAGTCTGCTTAGATTTAATAGTTATTATTACTTCTTTTTTTATAATGAAAATACTATTTAGAATTAAATATAAGTTATATTTTTTAGTTTGTTTACTAAGTATATAAGCCTTAACCTCTTTTAATCCTATGTAGTCTTTAGGTTTAGATTTTAAGAGAATTATTAAGATTCTTTTATATTCATTTAGAGTTATTTTAATGTTATTATCTATTTTAATATATCTACTTCTTTTAACTGCTTTACTAATTGTCATACTCTTTTGATACAACCAACCAAAGTATGATTTATAATCTTTTTTTATCATTTTTAAAAGATAGTTATAATTATCTTTTGATTGTTTTTTGATACTTGTATGTTTATAGTCTATTTTTGATAATATGCTCTTAATAGCACTATAAACACCTCTAATATTATCAATAACTATTTTGATATGTAAGTGTTGGTCTCCATTGCTTTTAGGCTCTATGATACTAAAATAATCAAATTCAAGACCTTTAAATTTTTTAAGATTTTTTAAATTATTCATAGCTTTTAAAAACTTTTCTAATCTTTGTTTATGTTGATTAGTGC
>JAYEIM010000016.1:0-3974 GCA_034660095.1 Campylobacterota bacterium
CTAAAATCAATAATTTTAATCTTGATAACACATTTTTTAAAGATGAAGCAAATTTTTTAGATATTAAGAATAAAGATAATGATAAGTTAGAATCTAAAAATATAGCTAACAGAGAAACAGCAAGAATCATAAAACACTCTTTTGAAAAGATTGGTAATATAATAGAAGCAAATAAATTTTATGCATTAGAGATGGAAAAGCAAGAAAAAGAGTTAAAGTGGTCAGATAATTTTGCAGAAAAACTTGTATTTACTTTTCATAAATTATCTTCAAATCATTCACAAGATTGGGTATTGACTTTATTTTGGATTATGAATATGACATTAGTAAAAGTATTTTTAGAATTTGAATATTGTGAAGAAATTTCACTTTATTATAATATTCCAATTTCATTTATAGTGATAATATCGATTTTTATAGTTGGTTTATTTATTTTAGAATTAGATTCTAAATATAAATTATTATTTGATTTTAGTTTTACTTCTTTATTTATATACATCTATGCAAGTATTACACCTGATACAACTTTATGTTACATATCAAATAGTATTAACCCGTTTTCAATAATGACAACTCAGTCACTATCATTTTCAGAATTAATATATAAAATAATAATAGCATATCTGATATACCAATTCATCATATCAATTAGACAAAACACAAGGAGAAAGTAAATATGGATTTTTTTAAATATTATAAGCTAATAGAAGATATTGAAAAGTATGATAAAGATATAGAAATTGATAATATCAAAGAAAATAGACGAGATATTTTATTATTAGGATTTTCTGAAAATATCAAATGTCATTATAAATCTATTATATCACTAATAGAACAAGAACTATATCATTCAGCTTTTGCCCTAATACGAGTACTTTTTGAATCAATTGTTAGAGGAAGATACTTTTATACTAGATTTGATGATAAAAAAATAGATGAATTTTATGAGTCAGATGATTGGGATGAGTTTTTTAAAATAGGCATTTATAAAATGTGTAAATATTTAGATGATACATTAGAAGTAGATCACTACAAAACAATCAAGGAAAATGCGTATGGTGCGATGTGTGACTATACGCATACAGGTAATTTAGCAATTGCTAGATGTTTTACAGACTCAACTATTAAACCAAATTTTGACGATATTCTAGTGAATAAAACTTTAGATGATATATTTAACCTTACTCGTATATTTTATTTATTTTTATTTGAAAATACATTTATCAACCATAACATATTGGAAAAAGAAGAAATTGAATTATTTTATGAATCGACAAAAATCAAAAGAAGTACAAAATGAAATTAAAAAATATATTATTGATATTAATATTATTTAGCTCAATAATGATTGGAAATGAACTAGCTAAACCTTTTTTAAATCAAGGACATCAAGGTACTATTAAAAGAATGATTACATTTTCAAATGATAAATATACTTTATCTTGTGCAACTGATAATATAATAAAATTATGGGATACTAAGAAAGGTACTTTAATAAAAGAGTTTAAAGGACATGATAAGAGTATTGTATCGATACTGATAACAAAAAATAATAAATATTTAATATCTGGAAGCTATGATAAAAGTATAAAAATTTGGGATATTGAAAAAGGAAAACTGATTCATACTTTACAGGGACATGAACAATCTATAACCGACTTAAAAATACTAAACAATGATACAGTACTATTATCATTGGATATGAATAACCAAATAATATTATGGGATTTAAATACATTTAAAATATTAAAAAGATTTTCTATTAATACAAAAGATAACACTATTATTCAAAATATACATATATTAAATGATAGATATATAATTTACACTCCATATTATCTTTCATCATATATCGTATATAAATACGATTTAATTACTCACAAGAAAGAGATAATTTATAGAACTAATAATGAACCAATTGGCTCATTATTAGTTAGTAAAAATAATGAACTTTTACTAATGAATTTAGAAACACATGTTAAAATCATGTCTCTAAAAAACTCTAATATCATTAATACAATAAAACTTAACGATTATGCTCAAACAATGACAATTTCTGATAATAATAAATATTTAGTACTAGGACATAAGGAAGGAAAAATAACGATATATGATTTAGAAACAAATAAAATATTTATTACTTTAAATGCTAGTATTGACACAATTACATCAGTAAAACTTATTGATAAAAACAGTTTATTGATTGGTGACCGAATAGGAAATATAAAGGTATATTCAATTATTAAACAACAACTTAATGAGTTTGGACAGAATACTCTATGGACTTCTCAAAACTTCAGTAATAAACAATATGAAATTTTTGGAAATTATGACAACTTATATTTATTTGATAAATATAGTAATACAATTAAGTATAATTTTAATAGGTCAAGGATAATTACATTATCAGTAAATGAAAATTATTGCATAGTAGCAAATAAAAATAATTCCATAATAATTTATGATTTATTGAGTAATGTAATAAAGTTTAATTTAAATAAAGATTTAAAAAACTTGAAAAGTATTGTATTATCAACTAATAATAAATTTATAATTGCAATATACAAAAATGACCTTCTCAAAATATGGGATATAAAAAATGGAAAACTGATTAGAGAATATAAATTGAAAAATCTACTTAAGATAAAAACACAAGATAATTATTTAATCACCAAAGAAGTAGGAGGGACTGTAAAATTATGGAGTTTAAAAAATGGAATGTTAATAAAAAATCTAACAGTAAAAAAATCAATATCTAATGAATTTACAATTTCTAGTAGTGCACAGTTTATTGCAACAGAAGATAAAGAACATAATATAAAATTATTTAATACTTATACAAAAGGTGAAAAAACAATTAATAACAATGAAAATATAAGGGATATTTCAATTTCTAATAATGATAAATATATAGCTATTTTGGATTCTAATAATTTAATCAAAATTTATGATTTAGAAACATTACAAAATATACAAAAATTAGAATCATTAACAAATAATAGAATTATATCTAGTTTTTTTATTAATGACTTTTTGATGGAAATTAAAACACCCAAAAGTATAATTTATTGGAATATTAAGACAAATAAAAAAGTGTTAAAATTCATTTTATTCAATAATGAGGAATGGATAAAAATCACTCCTAAAGGTTTTTTCGACTCTTCAAAAAATGGTGCAAAATATTTAAATATCTTAACAGGAACGATGAAAGTATCTACAATTGATAATTTTTATAATGCTTTTTATAGACCTGATTTAATACAAAAAGTTTTAAATGGTGAAGATATTTCAAAATATACAAAAGATATAAATTTACGTAAAATTATTAAAGATGGTTCTGCTCCCGAAATCAAAATTATCATTAAATCTCAAAAAATACAAAAAAGAGACCTAAACCTAAATCTTCAAGTATGTACTATAGATGATGGTGGGTATAACAATCTTACTCTTTATCTAAATGGTATGGCTGTAGATGTGATAGATAGAAATAGAGCTTTAAAACTAAAAAAACAAAATAGAACTAGAAAAGAGTGTTTTACTATAGATAAACTTATATCACTTTCAAATGGTAAAAACACTATAGGGTTCAAAGCGACAAACAAAGCAGGAACTATAGAGTCAAACTTAGATGAGATAGTAGTAAACTACAAAGGTAGAAGTAATAGTAAACCAAATCTTCATATATTAGCAATAGGTGTAGATAAATATAGAGATGGTGACCTATGGCTTAAGTACTCAAAAGCAGATGCAAAAGAGTTTACAAAATCTATAAAAAAAGTATCTAAACCATTGTTTAAAAATATCTATACATATAAGCTTTTAGATAAAGATGTAACAAAATCAAAAATATTGGATATGTTTAGTAAAATTGGGGCTAAGACTACTAGAGAAGATGTATTTATGTTATATATCGCTGGTCATGGTATCACAGATGCTAAGACTGGTGCATACTTTTATTTACCTGTTGATTTTAG
>JAYEIM010000017.1:0-3967 GCA_034660095.1 Campylobacterota bacterium
AGAGCCTGTAATGATACTTATTATATCTCTAGTGGTATTATGGTTGATTATGGCTATTATGTTACCAGTATGGAATATGGGAGCTATTTTAGGTTAACTGTTTAATTATAAATTTAACTAATAGATTATATACTTTAGTATGAAAGATTTATTAAAGATTACAAGTTTTTTACCTTACATTATAGTAGTATTTTTAAATGCATTTACCGATTTAGGACATAAAATTATTATTCAAAATACGGTATTTAAAGTTTATGATGGAAGTGAGCAAATTATACTTACGGCTATTGTAAATGCACTTATGTTACTACCTTTTATTTTACTTTTTTCCCCATCTGGATTTATCAGTGATAGATATGAAAAACATAAAGTTATGCGAATATCAGCTATTGCAGCTGTAATTATCACTTTGCTTATTACACTTTCTTATTATCTTGGATTATTTTGGATAGCTTTTGGACTTACTTTGGCTCTTGCTATTCAAAGTGCAATATATTCACCTGCAAAATATGGATATATGAAAGAGTTAGTTGGAAATGAAAATATTGCAGCAGGAAATGGGGTAGTACAATCTGTAACAATTGTTGCTATATTAATGGGAATATTTTTTTACTCTATTGGTTTTGAATATTTTTTAGAAATTTCTAATAATTATACATCGCAAGAGATATTAAAAAATATTGCACCACTTGGATGGTTTTTAGTTATTGGGTCATTGGTAGAGTTAAAGCTTGCATATTCATTACAAAACCGTAGTTTTAACTTAACTAATAAAGAATTTAGTGTTTCAAAATATATGAGCGCAGGATATTTAAGAAAGAACCTAAAGCTTATATTTACAAATAAAATAATATGGCTTTGTATAGTTGGTTTATCTCTGTTTTGGGCATTATCACAAGTGGTCTTAGCTGTTTATCCAGCGTATGTAAAAGAGCATTTAGATGTAACAAATGTTATTGTAGTTCAAGGGCTTATGGCACTAAGTGCTATAGGGATAGTAATAGGATCTATAATATCAAGTAAATGGTCAAAAAACTATATAGAAACAGGTATGGTGCCTCTTGGGGCATTAGGTATTTTTGTTACGATTTTAATTATACCTGCTATTGATTCATTAATATTAAGTGGTTTTAACTTTTTTATGTTTGGATTATTTGGAGGTATGTTGCTAGTACCTTTAAATTCATTGATACAATTTAATGCATCTGAAAAAAGACTTGGTTTAGTTTTGGCTGGTAATAATTTTGTTCAAAATATTGCTATGATAACTTTTTTAATTGTAACAGTAATAATAACTTTTTTAGAAGTAAGTAGTGTAACAATATTTAATATTTTATCCATAATTGCATTATTTGGAGCAATTTATACTATTTTACAGCTACCTCAATCATTAATAAAGTTTTTTATTACTATAATACTATCTATAAAATACAAATTAAATGTTATGGGTATAAATAATATCCCTCAGACAAAAGGTGTGTTATTGCTTGGTAACCATATAAGTTGGTTAGATTGGGCTTTTGTACAAATAGCTACACCTAGACCTATAAGATTTGTTATGGAAAGAACAATTTATGAGAAAAAATTGTTTAAACCTTTTTTAGATTTTTTTGGTGTAATACCTATATCTAGTAGAGGTGGTAGAAAATCTTTACAAGAGGTTACAAAGTATCTAAATGCTGGTGATGTTGTATGTATTTTTCCGGAGGGAACTATAAGTAGAACAGGACATTTAGGTGAATTTAAAAGAGGATTTGAGTTAGCTGCTAAGCAAGCTAATGCTAAGATAGTACCTTTTTATATTGGTGGCTTATGGGGAACTAGATGGTCAAGGTCAAATATAAATTTTAAAGATTTAAGAGAAACAAAATTTACAAAGGATGTTATTGTGTCATTTGGTAAGCAAAAAGATATAGAATCTAATAGTAGTGAAGTGAAGCAAAGTGTATTTGAATTATCTGTTGATAGTTGGAATAAATATATATCAGAATTTAAAAGTATAGATGAAGTTTATATAAATACTGTAAAAAATAAAGGTAATGAGATTGCTATTGTGGACTCTTCTGGTGAAGAGTATTCTTACTACAAAATGTTTACTTTAAATATATTATTTAAAAAGTTTATAGAGAAAAATGACGAGCAAAACATAGGCTTATTGTTGCCTACAACAAGTATTGGTGCTATTATGAATATGGCAACACTACTTGCAGCTAAAACAGCTGTTAATATTAACTATACTGCTTCAAAAGAGGGTATGCAATCTTCAGTAGAACAAGCAGGGATAAAAACTATATATACAGCTAAAAAATTTGTTACTAAACTAAAGAGCAAAGGTATTGATATAGAAAATACTTTTAATGAAAATATAAATTTAGTGTATCTTGAAGATTTAAAACCTCAAATATCTAAAATAGATTTTATTACAACTTATGCTTTTGTAAGATTTGCACCAACATCATTAGTTTTAAATAGATATGGTACAACTAACACTTTAGAAACAACAGCTGCAATTTTATTTAGTAGTGGTAGTGAAGGTGCTCCAAAAGGGGTGATGTTAAGTCATAAAAATTTACTTGCGAATGTTAAACAAATTTTAGAGATGTTAAATATGAGCGATGATGAGGTATTTTTAGGAAGTTTACCAATCTTTCATGCATTTGGATTGACTGTTACTACATTATTACCTATGATTGAAGGTATTAGAGTTGTATTTCATCCTGATCCTACTGATGCACTTGGTATTGGAAAAGCGGTTGCAAAGTATAATGTTACATTTATGGTGGCAACTGCTACATTTATAAGACTATATTTAAAAAATAAAAAATTAGAACCAATTATGTTTGAGAGTTTAAAATTAATATTCTCAGGTGGCGAAAAATTAAATCAACATATTGCTCAAGAGTTTAAACAAAAATTTGGGAAAGAGGTATTAGAGGGATATGGTGCAACAGAATGTTCACCTCTAATATCTGCAAATGTACCAAGTGCACTTGATACTTCATATTGGAATGTACAAGTTGGTAAAAAAGTTGGATCAATTGGTATGCCACTTCCTGGGTGTGCTGTAAAAATTGTAGATCCAGTATCACTTGAAGAGTTAAAAATAGATGAAGATGGGCTTATAATTGCAAGTGGTCCAAATGTGATGTTTGGTTATCTAAATAACCCAGATAAAACAAAAGAGGTACTAGTAGAACTAAATGGTAAGATTTGGTACAAAACAGGAGATAAAGGTCATATAGATAAAGATGGTTTTATAACAATTGTAGATAGATATTCTAGGTTTGCAAAGCTTGGTGGGGAGATGGTAAGTTTAACAGCAGTTGAAAATAAAATATATGAATATCTAGGTGATAAAGAAGATATAAAATTAGTATGTGTAAATGTACCAGATGAGAAAAAAGGTGAAAAAATTGTTCTAATTATTGATCATGATATTGAAAATTTAAAACAAGAATTAATAAATTTTGCTATAACTCCTTTGTGGATACCCTCAGTTATAAATGTAGTTGATCAAGTTCCAATTTTAGGAACAGGAAAAATAGACTTTAAAGGTGCTAAGGATATGGTACTTAAATCTCTTTAGTATAGATAAGGTTCCCTTGAATATATAAGCAGTATTTTGTAAAAAGTATTGCTGTATATCCATCTTTTTGTATTTTAATATTTATAAGTTTATTTCCATATAAACCATCTTTATTTGCTTTTTTAATAGTTGCATTAATAAGTTGATCAATGTTAAAATCTTTTTCAGTATTAAACGGACCTATAAAAAATGAACATTGTTTATTTTCATAAAACTGCATTTTTTTTGTTTGGTCTTCCTCGCTATTATATATTATATTTGATTTAGCACATCCTATAAAAGTTATTGTAAATATCATTGTAACAATATGTAAAAATCTCATTTTAACCCTTCATACTTTTTGTTTATAAGGTATTATATCGTAAAAAAATGGTATGAAAA
>JAYEIM010000018.1:0-3963 GCA_034660095.1 Campylobacterota bacterium
CAAATGCACCTATGGCACTTGCTATTGTTGGTGGACTTGTAAGTTCTACAGTACTGACACTTTTAGTTGTTCCTGCTATTTATAAGTTTATCTATCCTTTAGATGCTTGGCTTAGAAAGTTTTATGAAAAAGGTATAGTGTCTTAGTTGTGCATATTAATTATGACTTGATTTGGTATAATACCAAATGATTAAAAAAAATAATAAAATAACATTAAAATATCTCTGGCAATTACTACTAAATGATAAAAAATCCTTAATTTTAGGGCAAATAGTAACTTTAATTGCTGTACTATTAAGCCTCCCAATACCACTTATGCTTCCAGCTCTTGTAGATGAAGTTCTTTTGGAAAAACCATCTTTTTTTGTAAATAATATTGATAATTTTTTTGGTTCAGGTGATGCTTTATACTATGTATCTATTGTTGCTTTTAGTGTGATACTATTACGGTTTGTATATTTTATATTTAATTCACTTTTAACAAAAATATTTACTAAAATTTCAAAATATATCACTTTTAAAATAAGAGAAAAACTTCTAAAACATTTACAAAAAGTATCTATGAATGAGTATGAAACTTTAGGAAGTGGTGCAATTGGTGCAAATTTAATTACAGATATCAATACACTTGATAATTTTATCATAACTACTGCATCTAAGTTTGTATCTTCTGTAATTACACTTGTAGCTATTGCGATTGTTATGATTTTTATACATCCAATACTAGGTATCATGATACTTGTAATTCAGCCAATTATAATTCTTATGGCTAAAAAGATATCTAATAATGTAAAAGTATTAAAAAAAGATGAAAATAGCTCAATAGAAAAATTTCAAGATAATATTGGTGAAGTTTTAGACCTTTTTGGACAGATAAAAGCTAGTAATAAAGAGTTATATTTTTTTAATGAATCTATACAAAAAGCAAAAATAATACAAAAAACATCAAATGAATATAATTATAAAAGTGTTGTATATGAGAAGTTTTCATATACAATTTTTTTAATAGGATTTGAGATCATTAGAGCAGCTGGTTTACTGATGGTTGTTTATAGTGATCTTAGCATCGGTATGATGTTTGCTATGTTTGGATACATTTGGTTTATTATGACACCTATTCAAGATATACTTACAATTCAATATTCATACGCTACAACTAAAGCGGCATTGGAGCGAATAAATAAAATTCTTGATTTAGAAGTTGAACCAAATGGTGATGAAAAACTAAATGCAGATGATGGTTTAAAAATAGAATTTAAGAATATGAGTTTTGGATACTCAAAAGATAAAGAGATTTTAAAAAGTATAAGTTTTAAAATAAATTCATCTGAAAAAATAGCTTTAATAGGGGCAAGTGGTAGTGGAAAAACTACTTTAGCACAACTTACATCAGGATTTTATACAAAAAATAGTGGTGATATTTTATACAATGATGTATCAATAGAAAACCTCAAAAGAGAATCTATACGAGAGAATATCTTTTTAGTTCTGCAAATGCCAATTTTATTTAACAATACTTTACGATTTAATATAACTATGGGTGACGATGCTATTAAAGATGAAGATATTTTTAAAGCTTTAAAAATAGCACAATTAAATGATATGATAGAAAATATGGTTGATGGTTTAGATACAACTGTTGGTAGACATGGTATCAGACTCTCAGGAGGTCAACGACAACGGTTATCAATAGCAAGAATGATAATTGCAGATCCAAAAGTTGTGATTTTTGATGAGTCCACATCAGCATTAGATGTTCAAACTGAGTCTAAATTATTCAATGAGTTAGAACCTATTTTAAAAAACAAAACTGTTATAACTATAGCACATAGATTAAGCACAGTAAAAAATGCAAATATGATTTATGTTCTAGAGAATGGAACAATAGTTCAAAGTGGTACTCACGAAGAGTTAGATATGAAAGATGGACACTATAAAGAGTTTGTGAAAAATCAATTGATTTAGCATGAAATATCTTTTAATATTTTTTCAATATTAAGTCTTTCTTTCATCTTAGATACAAACTTATCAATAGTTTCTAATTTATAACCATTGAATTTTTTATCATTAAAAATACCATGCTGAAATGTACCTTTAATATTATTTTTTTCAAACTCTAATGGGTATTTTTTACTTATACCATGATGTATCTCGAATAGTTCACCATTTTTTTTCAATATTTTTTCTTTTTGAAAAACAATATCATCATCTACAAAACCTAAAGCTTTAATGGTTGTTGGTTTATTGGTTTCTATACATAAGTTATCTATAATATTTTCAAACATCATTTGATATCCTCCACATATACCTAAGATATCTTTTTGTCTATTTTGTAGTTGTTTAAAAAGTCCTGTTTCTTTTAACCAAATAAGATCTTTTATCACAAGTTTAGAGCCTGGTAAAATAACTTCATCATATTTTTCTAATGATATATTTGAACTCACAAATTCCAAACATATATTTTCATCTGCAATTAATGGTTCAAAATCATTGTAGTTACTCATATAAGGATAAGAGATAACAGCAACTTTTTTTGTAGCTTGTGAACAATTTTGAGTAAAGTTTTTTAAACTTTCACTATCTTCAAATCCTAAATTAAAAGGTAAATATGGTAATACCCCTAAAACTGGAATATTAAATCTCTCTTCAATTATTTTTATACCATCATCAAACAAACTCATATCACCTTGAAATTTATTTACAATCACCCCTATTATATTATTCTTAAGTTTTTCAGGTAAAAGATTGTAAACACCCCAAATAGATGCAAATACACCACCTTTTTGAATATCGGCTACAAGTATAATTTTTGTATCGTAAGTATTGGCAATATATATATTTGATAGGTCTTTATCCATAAGATTGAGTTCTACTGGACTTCCTGCTCCCTCACAAACTATACAGTCGTACTTTTCATTAAGATAATTAAAGCATCTATCAACTGATGGTTTTAATGTGTCTAAATCTCTATAATATTCTCTTACATCTTTATCTTGCACAACCTCACCCTCAACAATTAAAGATGCAGAATTGCCTCTTCCAGATTTCAGTAAAATAGGATTTAGATGATACGATGTTTCTACATCTAAAACTTCCGCTTGAAAGTATTGAGCTATCGCTATCTCTTTGCCATCATCACATACATGAGAATTATTTGATACATTTTGAGCTTTAAATGGAACTACACTGTACCCTAACTCTTGAATTATTTTGCCTATTATAAATGTTATGGTTGATTTACCAGCATCTGATGATGTACCAAAAATACTTATATTTTTTAGCACAATAATACACCAATATTTAGTAAAATTATCTCTTGAAGCTCTATGTTGAATCCTAGTGTGTCGCCGTTTAAAAATCCTATAGCTTTTTTTACTTTTTTTAGTATAAACTTTGTTAATATATTAAATGGCAAAAATAAAAGTCTAAATATAAAATGTATGGTTATTGAGTTTTTTAAAGAATTTATAAAACTACTATCTTTATGATACTCCAATTCAATAGCAAAAAATATAGAGCCACGACTAGCAATAAGTACAAATATTATCATAAAGTATTGCTCTTGAAAAAGTAAGTATGATAAAGCTAAAATTTTTAACAATATAAAACAAAATGTACCAATAGCTCCAATAGCCCCAATTTGTGGCTCTTTCATGATACTATGCACATCTTTATTGCTTAAACTTGCAAAATAACCATCAATAGTATCGGCAACAGCTTCTAAATGTATAAATCCATATAGAAAAAGATATAAGATAGAAACCAATATAGCTTTGTATATATTTTGCATTGGAAGTATGATGAATAAAGCTATTGTAAGTAAAGATAAAACTAAACCAACTATTGGCAAACTAAAAAGTACACCTTTATAAAAGTTACTATTGGTTTTGAAACTATATAGTTTTACTGGTAATATACTAAAATATGATACTCCATATTTTATACCGTTTATTATATCACTCA
>JAYEIM010000019.1:0-17989 GCA_034660095.1 Campylobacterota bacterium
ACATACAGTTTAAAAAAGATAAAACTTCTTAGACTTGTAATAGTTTTAAGTTTAATATATTCTATACTTTTAGCACTATTAGACTTTTTTAAAATAACTGAACATATCGACTATAGACTTGAACTTATGAGTATATATGCAATATGTAATATAGTTTTATTATATTTTAGCATGAAATCTACACAATATAGTAAAAATGATGTGGTTATGACAAATATTGTGCTTATTTTAGCTTTAATAGTTTTCACAATCACAATGATAATATACCCATTAAGTGAAATAAGAATTATGTGGTATTTTTTTACTATTATGATTGCATATTATGTAGGTGGTAGAACTACTGGACATGTTGTCGCCTTAGCATCTATCATTATCATATTTGGTATAAATTCTATTTTTAATCTACAGCTTGATGCTACAACACAAGCAAGTGTTGTAATTGGTATCTTATTTATATCTCAAATGTCAAATTATTTCGTAAATATTCTTAATAAAAATGAGGAAGAGCTTTATAATTATCAAAACAATTTAGAAGATATGATTGAAGCTGGATTAAAAGAGATAGCAGACTTAAATGAAGAGATTATAGATACTCAAAAAGAGGTTGTATTTACAATGGGTTCTATTGGAGAAAGTCGTAGTAAAGAGACTGGAAATCATGTAAAAAGAGTTGCAGAATACTCTAAAATATTAGCCTTAGCTTATGGTAAAACAGAAGATGAAGCAGAACTTCTAAGAACTGCTAGCCCTATGCATGATATAGGTAAAGTAGCTATACCTGATGCTATATTAAAAAAACCTGGAAAATTAACAAAAGATGAATTTGAAATTATGAAAACTCATGCATCGTTAGGTCATGATATGTTAAAAATGTCAACACGACCTATACTAAATACAGCGGCAATTGTATCATATCAGCACCATGAAAGATGGGATGGTAAAGGTTATCCAAATGGTTTAAAAGGGGAAGAAACACATCTATATGGAAGGATTACTGCTATAGCTGATGTTTTTGATGCCCTTGGTAGTCAAAGAGTTTATAAACCAGCTTGGGATGATGAAAAAATATTTAAGCTATTTAAGGAAGAGAGTGGTCATCAATTTGACCCTAAACTTATAGATCTATTTTTTGAGAATAAAGATGCAATATTAGATGTCAGAGATAAGTTCTCTGACACATAAAGTGATTAACTTATAAAAAAGAGACTATCTCTTTTTCTAAGTTTTCTATATCTATAATTGTAGAGTGCAAAACTTTACTATCAAATAATTTATTAATAGAGTTAGGTATATTTAAATTTAGCTTTTTAGATATCTCTTCTAAAGCATCTTTATCATTATAAACTAAACTATTTTCATTTATTGCATTTAAAACTTTTGGAGAAAATTTTGTCCATTCGGCAGTTGAATAGATAACTGTTTTTAAATCTTCTGTTCTAAGTTCATCATAAGCTTTTAAACATGTTGCTGTGTGTGGATCCATAATATATCCACTATCTGCAAATTTTTTAATTGTTTTAAGACCATAACTATCATCACTATATGTAGCACTAAAATATTGTTTTAGAAGTTTCAATTCAGATACTGTATGTTCAAAATATTTATTATCATTTAAACTTTCCATTAGCTCTTTTGTTCTTTTAGCTCCAAATAGATGAAAAATTACTCTCTCTATATTTGATGATTTTAGTATATCCATAGCAGGACTAGCTGTAAGTTTTAGCTCTTTTCCTCTTATATCATATATACCTGTTGTTAGCCATTGTGTTAAGATATTGTTTTCATTTGAGGCAACTAAAAGTTTCTCAACAGGTAGTCCCATCTTTTGAGCATAAAAAGCACCTAATACATTTCCAAAATTTCCACTTGGTACATCGATATAAATTTTATCTCCAAGTGCAATCTCGCCTTGTCGTAAAAGCTCTAAATAGCTTTGAAAATGATAAACAATTTGAAATATAATTCTTCCAAAGTTTACACTATTTGCAGCACTTAGTTTTATCCCATCTTTTATAAGTTCATCTTTAAAACTTTGCGATGATAGAAGATTTTTTAAAGCATTTTGTGCATCATCAAAATTTCCATTTATACCAACAACTTTTAAATTTTTTCCATCTTCTGTAACCATCTGAAGTCTTTGCACATCAGAAGTTCCACCATGTGGGTATAAACAAACAACTTTTATCCCTTCTTTATTTTTAAAAGTATTTAATGCAGCTGGTCCAGTATCTCCAGATGTTGCAGCAAGTATAAGGTATTGTTCCCCTCTTTTTTTAGCAATAGCACTTAAAATTGAACCAAAAGGTTGAAGTGCCATATCTTTAAAAGCACGAGTTGGTCCATGATATTGTTCATTTACAAATAGATCATGTTTTATTTTTACAACTGGAGAAGGATTGGTAGGGTCATCAAAATTATCATATAAATTTAAAGCATCATTTATAGTTTCATCATCTATATCGATATTAAAAGATTTTAAAATATCAATTGCTAACTCTTTATATGTAGTATCTAAATGCTTATCAATAAAATCTAAACCTAAATTAGGTATCTCTTTTGGAACATATAGCCCACCAAAAGATGAACTTGGACTTAAAATAGCATCTGAAAACTGAACCTCTTTAGCTCGTATTCCATCATTTCCTCTTGTTTCAATAAAACTCATTTATATTATTCCTCTACTTCTATTATATTTCGCATTTTATCTAAAGTCGTGTTAAAAATGATTAAATTGCAATATGCAATGTTTTTTAAACAAATCTCATTTTTTTGTTAGAATTTTAAATAAGAGGAGATATTGTCAAATGGAAACTAATATATTGTCAAAATGTAAATGTGGTGGAGATATAAAAATATTTGATGCACTGTATGAGTGTGAAAAATGTAAAGCTCAAGTTTGGAAAAATAGTTTTGGTAGAGAATTTAAAGATAAAGAGGCAAAAAAGCTATTAAAAGGTGAATCTTTTATGTTAAAAGGTTTTAAATCATCTACAAATAATCTATATGATACAAAAGCTATTATAAATGATGGTAAACTTGAACTTATATTTGATGATGAGACAAAATCAACTACAATGTTTTTATGTGAATGTGGTGGTGAAGTTACAAAAATCAATCAAGGGTATAAGTGTGGAGGTTGTGAAAAAATAGTTTGGGAAAGATTTATGAATAAACTTTTAACATTTAGACAGATAAGAAGATTATTTAAAGGTGATGGACTAAAACTAAATAATCTTAAGTCACAAAGAGGAAATATCTTTAATGCAGAGATATTTTATATAGAAAATGAAATATCTTTAGAATATATTTGATAAAATAAGAAAAAATATTAAATAGGATATAAAATGTTATTAGGTGTAAATATAGATCATATTGCTGTTTTAAGAGAAGCTAGGAAGATAAACGATCCAAATCCATTAGATGCTTTAGGTATCTGTAAATTAGCAGGTGCAGACCAAATTACTATCCATTTAAGAGAAGATAGACGACATATACATGATGAAGATGCGAAACATATAATACAACTATCTCAACTTCCTGTAAATTTAGAGTGTAGTATAAATGATAAGATTATAGATATAGTTTGTAAACTTAAACCTCATAGAGTTACACTTGTACCAGAAAATAGAGCAGAAGTTACAACAGAGGGTGGACTTGATCTAAATTCAAACTTTAAACAGATAAAAAAAACTATAAAAAAACTACACCAACATGAGATAGAGGTATCACTATTTATAGACCCAACGACAGATATGATTAACTTATCAAAAGAGTTAGAAGTGGAATGGATAGAGTTACACACAGGTAGTTTTGCAAATATATATGCGATGCTTTATAGTGGACTAAATAAAACTCACCATAGTATAAAAGAGTTAGAATTATCAAAAGATATACTAACTGTAAAGTTAAATAAATCAATAAAAAACATTAAAAACTCATCAAAACTAGCTAAAAAATTAAATTTAAAAGTAGCAGCTGGTCATGGACTAAACTATCAAAATGTAAAATATATGACAGAAATTAAAGAGATTGAAGAGCTAAATATAGGTCAAAGTATAATTGCACGAAGTGTTTTCACTGGACTTGAAAATGCGATTTTAGATATTAAAGAGTTGTTAAAATAGATGTTAAAAAAAATAGCAGTTAGTATTGGAGATATAAATGGTATCGGTATTCAACTTGCTTTAGAAAACCATAAAAAAGTATCTAAACTTTGTAAACCAATTTATTGTGTAGATAAAAAAATATTAAAAAAAGCATCTAAAAAACTAGATATCGAAATACCTAAAAACTTTAAAATTTACGGAAAATACAATAAAACAAAAATAAATCCAGCTAAAACAAAAAAAAACTCTGGATTATTTTCATACAATTCCTTTTTAACTGCAATAAACCTTGCTAAAGAAAATAGTGTAGATGCAATCTGTACACTCCCTATAAATAAAAAATCATGGGAAAAAGCTGGGATAAATTATGTAGGGCATACTGATATGTTAAGGGATATATTTCATAAAGATGCTATTATGATGTTAGGATGCAAGAAGATGTATGTGGCACTTTTTACAGAGCATATTGCTTTAAAAAAAGTTCCAAAACAAATTAAAACAAAAAAATTAGTGACTTTTCTTATAGATTTTTATAATTCAATAGGAAAACCAAAAGAAAATATTGCTGTGTTAGGTCTTAATCCTCATGCTGGGGACAATGGAGTTTTAGGAAATGAAGAGGTAAAAATAAAAAAAGCAATCAAAATAGTAAATACTACTATTTCAAAAAAATTCAAAATTCAAAATTCAAAATTCAACATTGTAGTACCTGATATTGCATTTACTCCAAATGTTAGAAAAAACTATAAATATTTTGTTGCCATGTATCATGATCAAGGATTAGCTCCACTTAAAGCTTTATATTTTGAAGAAGGTATAAATATCTCTTTGAATCTACCAATAATTAGAACATCTGTAGATCATGGAACAGCTTTTAATATAGCTTATAAAAAAGATAATAATTTATCTTCAAAAAGCTATATAAATGCGATAAAAGAAGCTAGTAAATAATACTAGCCATCATTGTTAATTTTTTCAATTAACTCTTCTAAAACCTCTTCAGCTTTATCGTTATCTATCTGACAAGTTCCAGCAGCAGTATGACCACCTCCACCATATTTTAAACATAACTCACCAATATTTGTATTTGAATTTCTATTTACAATTGATTTTCCTATTGCAAATACTGTATTTTGATTTTTAAAACCATTTAATGCATGGATTGAAATATTTATCTCCGGATTTACCGCATACATTATAAATCTATTTCCAGGATATATAATCTCTTCATCTCTAAGATCTAATACAATTAGATTATTGTGCATTATAGAACAATCTTCAAGTTGCATTCTAAATTTATCTTCATAAGATTTATATAGTTCTGTTCTCTCAACTACATCTGGAAGTTGCATTATCTCATCGATATTATGATCAATACAATAATCAATCAGATCCATCATAAGTTGATAATTTGATACTCTAAACTCTTTAAATCTACCTAGCCCTGTTCTACTATCCATAATAAAGCTAAGAAGTTCCCAACCCTCAGGATGTAAAATCTCATCTACACTAAACTGAGCAGCATCTGCTTTATCAACAGCAGCCATCATAAGTTCACTAATGTTTGGTAGTTTTTCAGCACCTCCATAATAATCATATACAACTCTAGCTGCACTTGGTGCATCTGGTATGATTATATAGTTATCTGCTTCACCATTTCTTATTAATTCACTTTCATGATGATCAAAAACTAAGTGTGCTTGAGAATAATATGGTAAATTTGTAATAATATCATTTGATGTAATATCTATCTTACCATCTTGCATATCTTTTGGGTGTACAAATATTATCTCATCTATTAAATCCATCTGTTTTAATATAACTGCACATACCAAACCATCCATATCACTTCTAGTTACTAATCTATATTTATTTGCCATAATTTTTCCTTTTTTATATTATTATTTTATGCTAAATTTGTGTAAACATTTTGCACATCATCATCATCTTCAATTTTTTCTAGTAATTGCGCAAGTTCATTCATCTCTTGATCTGTTATCTCTATTGGGGCATTTGGAACTCTTGCTAATGTCCCTTTTTCATATTCTAGCTCCATCTCATGAAGTTTATTTGAGATATTTCCAAAGTCTGTATAATCAGCTATTATAGAGATATGCTCATCATCCTCTTGCTTTATCTCCTCTAGTCCTGCATCAATTAACTCCATCTCTAAATCATCCATATCAATATCTGGAGTTTTCATCTCAAATATAGCTTTTCTATCAAAATGAAACTCTAAAGAACCAGTAGGAACCATTGAACCGCCACCTTTATTGAAAAGTGTTTTAATATTTGCTACTGTTCTAGCTGTATTTTCTGTTGCTGTTTCTATAAATATTAAAACACCATTTTTCCATTTACCCTCATAATTAACCTCTGCCATATTTGCAACATCTTTTGCAGATGCTCTTTTAATAGCTGCTTCTATATTGTCTTTTGGTAAGTTTTGTGCTTTTGCTGTTTGTATTGCACTTCTTAATGTTGCATTTGTATCGGGATCACTACTTCCACCTTTTGCTGCCATTGTAATTGCTTTTGCTAATTTAGGAAATACTCTTGACATATTTCCCCATCTTTTCATTTTTGCTGCTTTTCTGTACTCAAAGGCTCTACCCATTTTTACAGTCTCCTAAGTTATTAATTTTACAAAGTTATTTTATCATTTATATACTTTAAAGTGCTTGTTTTGGTTATTTAAATTATAACCCTTGAAGTAGAATATTCCATAAATACTCTACCTCTTCATCATTAAAACCAATCAATGTTTTCTCTTCAAAAAGTTGTTTAATTTGATTTAAATTAAAACTTTTACTATAACTACACTTACTATGAGTAGGCAAAAAAGCTCGTACTAATGATATATTGGAATCAATTTGTTCATCACATAATAAGCATTCATATTGAGTATGAAGCCTACCTTCATATTCACATAATTTTACATAACTTTCAACAATAGCTCTTTTTGCATCTTGCTTTTCCATTTTATGTGCTAACTCATCTAACAGATCAAAGTAAAACTCCTCTATCTCCTCTACATCTTTAAGATGTGGATAAAAAAGTTTTAAAAATCTTTGCCAACAATATAATTTTTTACTATCATGTATCCACGGATATGATATCTGCAATACATCTTTAAGTCTTGCTATATTTGATTTTAGATTTGTTTCAAGTTCAAAATCTATTTTAAAACCAATATTAATTATAGAGTGTCTTGCTCCATAAAAACGATATGTAGTATAGAAATTATTTTCAGTTAAAATTGATACGATAAGATCTTCATCTTTTACTTTATTTATATTTATTATATAGCCCTGCATTGCCAATATTCTACCATAAAGATTGTTAAACTATATCTTAAGATTTTTTTGGATATAATCGCAAAAATATAGGAAATATCTAGACAATTTAGATAAATTTAAAATAAGTTAAATTTTAAACTTTAGAGTAGTCCTATATACATTATTAAGGAATATAATAAATGAAATTTACAGATTTTAACTTAAAATCAGAACTAAACAAAGCAATTGAAGCAGCTGGCTTCGTAGAACCAAGTCCCGTACAAAGAGATGCTATACCTGAAGTACTTAAAGGTAAAGATATAGTTGCACAAGCACAAACAGGTACAGGTAAAACTGCAGCTTTTGGACTGCCTATTTTAAATATGATGAAATGTGACGGTAGCGTTGAGATGGTAGTTGTAGTTCCTACAAGAGAACTAGCGATGCAAGTAAGTGATGAACTTTTCAAGTTTGGTAAATATTTAGGTGTGAAAACTGCTACTGTTTATGGTGGTAGTTCATATTCTAGACAAATTAAACATGTAGAAGCAGCTTCAATTATCGTTGCAACTCCAGGAAGATTTTTAGATTTACTTTCTAAAAAACAGATATCTATTGACCCTAAATTTGTTGTACTTGATGAAGCAGATGAGATGATGGATATGGGATTTTTAGATGATATTAAAGAGATTTTTAATTATCTAAAAAATAGAGAACAAACTTTAATGTTCTCAGCAACTATGCCAATGCCAATTAAAAAACTTGCTCAAAAAGTTTTAAATCAACCATCATTTATCACTGTAACTAAATCAGAGATGACAAATGCAAAAATTGAGCAATCTTTTTATGTAGTTGAAGAGTATGAAAGAGATGATGCTTTAATTAGACTTTTTGATTATAAAGATCCTGCAAAAGCGATTGTATTTTGTAAAATGAAAAGAGATGTTGATAGACTTGCAACTTACTTAGTTTCTCAAGGTTATGCAGCTAAAGGTCTTCATGGTGATATGGAACAAAGACAAAGAGAAGAGGTAATTAAAGCATTTAAAAATGATACACTTGAAGTATTAGTTGCTACTGATGTTGCAGCAAGGGGACTTGATGTAAAAGGTGTATCTCATGTATTTAATTATCAACTTCCATTTGATTCTGAAAGTTATGTTCATAGAATTGGTAGAACTGGTCGTGGTGGATTAGAGGGTAAAGCTGTATCTATTGTTACACCTGCTGAGTTTAGAAGCTTACACAAAATAAAAAAAGATGTTGGTGCTAATATAGAGAGTAAAATCATCCCAAATAAAGCTTCTATTAAAGATAAAGCTATAGGTGGATTAAAAGATAAAATATCTTCACAAGATGTTGATGAATCAGTTTATGACATCATCGAGCAATTAAAAGAGAACTATGATCTTTCAACAATCACTTATAAACTTGCAACTATCCTTTTAAAACAAACAAAAATAAAAGGTAAAGATAATATAGGAAAATCTAAAAAAGATATAGAATTTTTATTAGAAAGAGCTGCTAAAGGTGGTGGTGGTGGTAGAAACCACAGAGGTGGAAGAGGTGGAAACCGAAATAGAAACAGAAGTAGAAGTGGCAGTGGTGGAAACCGTGATAGAAATAGAAGTGGTGGTGGAAGAAGTAGAGACTCTAGAGGTGGAGGTTCTAGAGGTGGAAGCTCAAGAGGAAGAAGCTAAGCTATGACTTTACAGAAAAAAGCAACAGTAGTATCTAGTAGCGTAGCTGCATTTTTAACATTAATTAAACTAGCTATTGGAATAGCTAGTGGTTCAGTAGCAGTACTTGCTTCTGCGGTTGATTCTATATTAGATATGTTTGTTTCATTATTTAACTATTTTGCTATTTCTAATTCTGAAAAACCTGCTGATGAAGAGTTTAATTATGGTAGAGGAAAGATTGAAGCACTAGCTTCAGTTATAGAGGGTGTAATTATCACCATGTCTGGTCTTTTCTTGCTTTATACTGCAGTAAAAAAATATTTTACAGGTGAAGTATCTACATATCTTGACATATCATTAATAGTTATGGTTATATCATTATTTGTAACTATTGGACTTGTTGCATATCTAAATGCTGTTGCTAAAAAAACAAACAATATGGTTATAAAAGCTGATGCTTTACATTATAAAACAGATGTATGGGTAAATGCCGCTGTTTTATTCTCTTTAATTGCTGTTTATTTTACACAATATGAGATAATAGATATAATTGTTGGTGCTGGTATATCAATATTTATCATCTATAGTGCTTACGAGCTTATAGAAGATGGTGTATTGGTTTTACTTGATCGTGCTTTAGATGAAGAAGTATCTGTAAACATTATAGAGATAATTAAAACAGAAAAACAGATCAATGACTATCATTTTTTAAAAACAAGAGGTGCAGGTGACAATAACTTTGTTGATGTACATCTTGTATTTGACTGTATTATAACACTAATGGAAGCACATAGAGTTGCAGATAGAGTTGAAGAAGAGATAGAAAAACTTGACGAAACAAAAAAATGGATTATAAATATTCATATGGATCCATATGATGATTCAGATATTAATAATCAAGAAAACTGTATAATCAAATAAATTTTAAAATATAATATAAAAGTGAGACAATAATAATATGATAATGTGGATGCAAAGACATAAGAAGTGGCTAATAGTAACAATTTGGATTAGTACAATAGCGTTTGTTGGTGCTGGTTTTGTTGGTTGGGGTAGTTATGATTATGGTAAATCTGATAGTGCAGTAGCAGTTGTTGGTAAAAAAGAAGTTCCAATGAGAGATTTACAAAATGAATATAGTACATTATATTCTCAATACCAAGAGATGTTAGGTGATAAATTCAATCAAGAGTTAGCCAAACAGTTTAAACTAGAAGATGCGGCATTACAAAGAATAATACAAAAATACCTTCTTTTAAATTATGCAGAAGATTTAGGACTTATAACAACTGATGTTGAAGTTGCTAAAGAGTTAGTTAAAATAACTGCATTTTTTAAAGATGGAAAATTTGATAAAAACACTTATATGTCTGTTTTAAAACAAAATAGAAGAAGTATAACTGAATTTGAAGCACAACTAAAGCAAGATCTATTAATACAAAAAGTACAAAGTATATTTAATATTGGTTTATCATCAAATGAGATAAAAAATCTAAATGGTTTACTATTTTCACAAGATAAAGTTAGTGTAAAAATTATAGATGGTGCTACAATTAAAATAACTCCAACTTCAAAAGATTTAACTAATCATTGGGAAAAAATAAAAGAAAATTATAAAACTCCTTTAGGATATGAGATAAACTATACAAAAGTTGAAAACATTGATAATAAAACAAAAAAAGAGATGAAAAAAGTAGCTCTTAAACAATATTTAAATCTTAAAAAAAACAAAGAGACATTTAGAGAAAAAACTATTATTTTTGAAAATTCAAACTTCTTAACTGCTGAAGACTTTACTAAGCTTATTGAAAGTAAGAACAATGAAGTATTAAAACCACTATACAAAGACAATAATTATTATGTATTAAAATTACTTAAAAAAGTTGAACCACAAGTTCTACCATACAAAGATGTAAAAGTAGAAGTTAATGACTCTTTTATTGCTCAGCAGAAGAAAAAAACTTTGGAAAATATGGCTCAGAAAAATATGATAAAGTTTGAAGGTACTGACTTAGGTTATTTATCAAGAAACTCTATCCCTAAGGTTAATGGTTTAGGTGATGAAGATATCGCTAAACTAGTAGAAAATATTTTTGCATCAACAAAGCAAATTAACTATATAACTTTAGGTTCAAAAGTTGCAGTTTATAAGATAACAGATACAAAACTAGCTTTATATGAAAAAAGTAATGATGAGATGGTAAAATCTGCTCTTCAAAATATAAAAGCCAATTCTATATCATCAGCTTTATTAGAAAAATTAAAACTAAAATATGATGTAAAATCATACATGAAAAGTAACTAAATCTTGAATAATTCTATTTTAGCTATTGACATTGGAACAACAAATATTATATCTATTGTTGCCTCGAATGATTTTAGTAATAAAATAAATATTCTAGGTGTTGGTCAAAGTAAAAGCGAAGGGGTACAAAAAGGGAATATTATTGATATTGATCTTGCTAGCAACTCCATAAAAGAGGCTGTTGAAACAGCTTTAAACAGTTCAGGAACAACAACATCAAAAGCTATTGTTTCTATAAGTGGAGCAAATACAAAAACGCTTATGAGTAATGGTGTGGTAAACATACCTAGTGGACAAATCACACAAAACGATATAAAACAAGTACTAAAAATGGCACTTTACAATGCTCAAATTGTAGCAGATTATGAAGTGATACATGTTTTACCACTATTTTTTAGAGTTGATGATGGAACAACAATATCAAATCCTTTAAATATGAATGGTAGTAGAATAGAAGTATCTGCCAATATTATCACAGCAAAAAAAACATCACTAACTAATGTAAGAAATGCATTAAAACAAGTAAATCTAGTAGTAGATAAATTTGTACTATCTGGATATGCAAATGCGTTATCTATTTTAGAAAATGATCAAAAGAAGCACGGTACAGCTATTATAGATCTAGGTGGAACTACAACACAATTTGTTGTTCAAAAAGGTTCTGCTATTATCTATAATGACTTTTTACCTATTGGAAGTGAAAATATTACAAATGATATCTCAATAACTTTTCACACACCATATAGTGCTGCAAATATGATAAAAAAACAATATGCAACTTTAATTCCTTATGATAACAATGATAGTGATACAGAGCAAAGCATTAAGAAAGTAAAACTACCTCTTCTTGGTAATGAATCAGAATCTAAAGAGATATCGTTAGAACAAATTCAACCAATACTACATGCTAGAATTGAAGAAACACTATTAATTATCAATGATAAGCTAGTGGAAAATGCTGCAATTGAGGCTATTGATGGTGGTATAATTTTAACAGGAGGGATGACATATATTCCAGGTATTAAAGAGTTAGCAACTAAAATATTTGGGGATATTCCAATTAAGATTTCAAATCCAAAAAATATACAAAATGGATATATCAATTTTGATACACCTACAATGTCAACAATAGTTGGATTATTACTATATGAATTAGATTTTGAAAATGGATTTGAGCTAGATAGTAATAGTGAATTAAGACAAAATAGTACTATAAAAATACATTCAAAATCAGAAAATAAAACTCAAATAAACACTACAAATAGTATTGATAATAACACTTTAAGTGATATTACAGATATTAAAGATATCAAAAAAATAGAAAACAAAAAATCTGCTTTTTCTGGTATATTAGATAAATTATCAAGGTGGATATAATGGATAGTACACTTTTTGATCATACTAATATAACTGTACAAAAACCATCAAAAACATTATCTCAAAATGCAGCAAAGATTGCTGTTGTTGGTGTTGGTGGTGGCGGTTGTAATATGATAAATCATATGATAACAGAAGGTACTCATAAGATAGACTTAATCGTTGCAAATACAGACTTACAAGTGCTAAACCTATCAAGAGCACCTAAAAAAATCCAACTAGGTATTGAACTTACTCGTGGTTTAGGTGCTGGTATGAGACCAGAAATTGGTAGAGATTCTGCACTAGAAAATTATCAAGAGATAAAAGAATCATTAGAGGGATCAGATATTGTATTTATTGCTGCTGGTCTTGGTGGTGGAACAGGAACTGGTGCTGCTGCAATTATAGCTAAAGCTGCAAAAGAGGTTGGAGCATTAACAGTATCTGTTGTAACTAAACCTTTTAAATGGGAAGGGAAAAAAAGAACAGGACTTGCTAATTTAGGGCTTGAAGAGTTAAAAAAAGTTAGTGATTCTATCATAATTATTCCAAACGATAGGCTTCGTCATATAGTTGAAGAAACTATTGGGATGAAAGATGCTTTTAAAGTTGTTGATGATGTTCTTTATCAAGCTGTTAATGGTATGAGTGAAGTTATTTTAAAACCTGGTAGCGATGATATAAATGTCGATTTTGCTGATGTAAAAACAATTATGCAGCATCGAGGTATTGCACTTATGGGTATAGGAAAAGCAAAAGGTGAAGATGCAGCAAATAGAGCTTTAGACCTAGCAATTAAATCTCCATTGTTAGATGAAATATCACTAAGCGGTGCAAAAGGTATTATGATACATTGGACAGTAAATCCAGATGTTTCTATGTTTGCTATTGGTGATGTTATGGAAAATATTAATGATACTCTTATTGGTAATCCTGAAATAATATTTGGAACTACAACAGATGAAAATTTAGCAATAGACGAGATAAAAATAACAATAGTTGCTACAGGCTTTGAATCACCAGAAGAGATTGGAGATATTACCCCAATACCTACAACTCGTCCTAATATTCAGCCTCCAGCAGGAGAAAATCAATATGATTTACCACCACTTATGAGAGGATATTCTATAAAATATAGTCTTTAATTAGACTATATCTACTCTTCAAATACAATTATATCGTATTGACTTTTTTTAACAACTAACGCTTTACTATTTTTATCTAATTTTTTTAATTCAAATTCAGGTACTTTAGATTCCAATTTGATAATTTTCTCTTCAAGCTTTAATATTCTGCAAACTCCAGCTATGTTTATCCCATCGACTCTTGTCAATAATAAAATATTTTTAATACAATCAATATTTTCTTGAGAATAAAGTCTTATTTTACCACTAGTTCTATTAGGAGTTACTAGACCCTCTCTTTCATATTGTCTTAATGTTTGTGGATGTATATCTAGTATTGTTGCAACTTCACTTATTAAATATACTGGTTCACAGTAAGATTTACCGTAAGACATATTTATACTGCCTCTGGTAACTTTTCTTCTAATACTTTAACAAAATCTTCATCTAGCGTATCAATTTTTGGTAAAATAATATTTGCTTTTAAATATAAACTACCTTTTTGTTTTGTTTTTCTATTTAAACAACCCATATCTTTTACTCTAAATTTTTGATTTTGTTTTGTATTTTGTGGTACTTTTAGTGTAATATCTTTTACCAAAGTTGGAATACTTACTTTTCCACCAAACAGAGCTGTTTTTAAAGATATGTCAAATGATTTAATTAAATCATCATCTTCCCTCTCATATTCATCACTATGCTGTACATTTAAAGTGATGATTAAATCACCTCTAGGGAAACCTTGCGCCTGCTTACCTTTACCTTTTGCTCTAATTTTTTGACCAGTTTTAATTCCATCTGGTATTTTTACATCAAAAGATTCTCCATTGATAGATACATTTTTTACACCACCTAAAACAGCAGTATTAAAATCTATAGATAAATTTGCACTTATATCTAAATCTGGCTCTCCAAATGGCGATCCACCAAATCCACCTTGACCACCAAAGCCAGAAGCTCCACCAAAGCCTCCACCACCACCTTGATTAAACATCTGTCGTAAAATATCATTAATATCAACACCAGCTCCCTGCCCTTGTGCAAAATCATGAAAGTTTTGTCCACCAAACATATCATCACCATGCATATCATATTGAGATTTCTTTTTTTCATCCCCTAACACTTCATAAGCTGCATTGATCTCTTTAAATTTTTCTTCAGCTTTTGGATCTTTATTCATATCTGGATGATATTTTTTTGCTAGCGTTCGGTATGCTTTTTTTATCTCTGCTTGTGTAGCATTTTCATTAACTTCTAATGTTTCATATAAACTTTTTGACATATTTTGATTACCTTTTTTGTGATTATTTTATTGTATTTAATATTTTCGGCATTATATCACAAAGTTGAGTCTAAGTCAATCAAGGTTGATTAAAATTCTAGAGCAAATCCTCTATCAAATTTATCGTAGTCTTTATAAAATTTTAAATTTTTAACTTTATCTATATTTTCATTGATATATTTAGTCAATGGTTGTTTTTGATCATACCCCATCTCGCAAAGTAAATAAGGTATATCTCTCTTTTTCGTTTCTATAATAATATCTTTTAAAAGTTCATCACCAATGGAACCACCAAATAAAGCATTTGATGGTTCATATTTAACATTTAAAGGTAATTTATAATTATTTGCTATATAAGGCGGATTTGAAACTACCATATCAAATTTTATATCAGGCACATTTGTAAATAAGTCACTTTTTATAAATGTAATTTTATCTTCTACCCCATGTTTAATAGCATTTGATTTTGCTAACTCTATCGCTTTATCATTTATATCAACCGCAACTATTTCTAAATCAGGTATCAGCATAGCCAACATCACAGATATAATACCACTTCCTACCCCTATTTCCAATATTTTAGGACTAGATATAGTTTTTAAAATAACTTCCACTTTTTCAACCAATATTTCTGTTTCAGGTCGTGGTATGAGTACACCATCGGCTACATTAAATACTTCACCATAAAAACTAGCTCTTTTGGTGATATATTCCAAAGGATAGTTTGTAGCTCTTTTTTGTACCAGTTTTTCTAGTTCTTTTTCACAAGTACACTCTTTATCATAATTCAAATGCAACCAAATAGTATTTTGTTGCAGAAGATGAAGAATAAGTATCTCCACCTCTTTTTGTGGTATATGGGTAACATCTCTTAAATATTTAGAGTACTCTTTTACTATTTGCTTATAACTCTTCACAAGTCTCTTTTAAAGCTTCATCTTCTACTTTCATCTGCCCTATTCCAGCCCCTGTATATCCTAACTCTTTAAGTCGTTCAACTAAAGGGGGGTGAGAATAGAAAAAGAATATATAAAGTGGATGAGACAATGGAAATGATTTATTTTCGTTTGCTAATTTTAAAAGTGCATTTACTAAATCCTCTTTAGAAGATAAATTACTCCCGAACTCATCTGCTGCATATTCGTTATGTCTACTCATAGCACTTATTAGTGGCATTAAGAAAAATGACAATATTGGACTAAACATCATAAATACTAAAATAATAGCATACGGTTCATTATTTAAATGTAATTGTAAAAATAACTCTTCAGGTAAGTTACCAAAAATTGCAAAGAATACAAACATCACAAATCCCATAATACCAATATTTTTAAGTATGTCACCATTTTTAAAATGCCCTAGTTCATGACCTAGAACTGCTAAAAGTTCATTGTGAGTTAATTTTTCAACTAAAGTATCAAAAAGTACAACTCTTTTTGTAGAACCAAGTCCACCAAAATAAGCATTTAGTCTGTTGTCTCTTTTAGATGCATCTACGCTAAATACTCCACTACTTTTAAAGCCAACATCTTCAAGTAGTTTATTTATTTTAGCAGACAACTCCTCATCTTCAAGTGGACTAAACTTATCAAACATCTTATCTCTTATAAGAGGATATAGCATATTAATAATAATAATTACACTAAAAATAAATACAAATCCCCAAATCCACCAATTAGGAAATGACTCTATTATCCATGAAAGTGCTGCAATAACCGCACTACCAAATATTAAAAATAAAGCACCACTTTTTATAGTGTCTTTTATATATAATCCACTTGTCATATTTGAAAAACCATACTCTTTATCAAGTTTAAAAGTTTTATACAAATCAAAAGGCAATGCCAATATCCAGTTAATTATGATAAATAAATCTATAAATATAACAGCTTTTTGCCATCCATCATACCCAAATGTCAAATCATCTAAAGCAACTAGTCCAAAACTAATCCACATAAAAAATAGTACAAAATCATAAAAAGTTGTAGCTATCCCTAATTTATTTGAAGCTACATTATAGTTGCCTGCTATTTTAAATTTTGATGGAGTAAGTATAACTGCATCTTGTTTTTTTGCTTTTTGTACATAATCTACTTGCATAAATGATGTGTAAATATTTACTAAAAAATATAAACAGTAACCTGCAATCGCTATCTCTAACATACAATCTTCTTTAACATCTAGTTCTCTTCCTTAATTGTTTCAAATATTTTTCGAAACTTTTTTATTTTTTCTTTATCATCGGTGATATTAATTATTTCATAATTTTCACCAAATGATTCTTTTTTCCAATTTGCACTACCAAATATCAAAAATTTATCGTCGATTATAGCCAATTTTATATGTTGCTTTCTTTTACTTTTAATCAAATTTATTTTTTTATCAAACTTTAACTTTGTTTTATCATATACTATAGTTACTTCAACACCATTTTTAAGAGCTTTTTTTATAGCTTTAGCAAATTTTTTATGTGTAAAGTTATACATTGCTATATCTATACTTGAATCTGCATTTTTCAATAGTTTTATAATCTTTTTTTCAGCTTTATTTGATTCATTAGGGAGAAAATATATTTTATCAAATCCAAATGAATATATACTAAATATTAGTATTAATAATATTTTATACATATTTATTGTCACTCCCTTTATCTGCTGCTAAACTAGCACTATTATTAGATAAATTATAATTACAATTGTTTTGAACAATAAATGTTTCTGTACTACTAGTCCACTCATCACTTAAAGCCTCAGCTTGCTCCATCACAAGTTTCATAGCTTCTGCTTGATTATCTGGTGGGTATTTAAATCTTCTAAGAATTATCCTTATCATATTTCTCATCTTAGCTCTTAC
>JAYEIM010000020.1:0-3952 GCA_034660095.1 Campylobacterota bacterium
AAGAGGCTAAAACTTTTGCATAACAACATATACTTTAAACTCTATATGTTGGTTAAAGAGAGATATTTGCAAGTACTCTCTTTGATTACAATTTAAATCACTTTAATGCCGTTCGTACGGCTTTTTTTAGTAAATCAAATAAACGAAGGATAAAAAATGGAAAAAGTAGAAAAACAAATAGTTAAGATTATCTCTCATAAAAGCAATATATAGATTTTGAAAAGTTATTAGAAGAGACTCCAGAAGAGGAAAGAGCTAAATTAATTAAAATTATTGATAAGGCGAATAGTGTAAATACAAATGATAAACAAGATGTTTAAAAAGAAAAATATTAAATATTTTCTATGGGAAACCTACAGCAGAATGATAATACTTTTTGCATTACTTTATGTGTTTGAGAAGATTCAGGCTTGGTGATGGATTGCAGAATTAATTAAATTTTAGATATTATCACTACCTATAAACAAAGGAACTAATATATGAATAAATCAGAATTAATCTCATCAGTAGCTTCAAAAGCAAACTTAACAAAAAAAGATGCAGGAGCAGTAATAGATGCAACACTTGAAACTATAACTGAAACACTAGCTAATGGTGACTCAGTTGCCTTTATCGGTTTTGGTACATTTTCTACATCTAAAAGAGCAGCACGAAGTGGAATAAATCCATCTACTGGTGCAAAAATACAAATAGCAGAATCTACTGTAGCTAAGTTTAAAATTGGTGCTAAACTAAAAAAAGCTGTTAAATAGTATAAAATATTTAAATAAAAAATTATAATCACTAAGAGTATAAGATGTTAATTTATTTTTATAAATTTTTTTTAAATTTTTTTATCCGTTATCTCTAGCATGACTAATAATTCTTTTAATGTAGGGAGAGATATGTCTATATATTAAAAAAGCTGCCTGTACTGCGTATGAACAACTCAAAATCTATTTATAAAAAATATACTGTAATTTTTATTTATATATATAATTATTACTTATAAATTATTATTTCTACTGACTCTATTATTAAGATTATTTTTTGTTTTAACATGTAATAATTACATGTTGAAAAATTGATGTAACTATTTTTCACTATAAAAAGATAAATCTCTTAATCTGAATAAACCAGAAAAAAAATTGATGATGGCACCATCTAAAAAACAAATTAATTGCTTGAAAAGAAAAAAAGGAAATAAAATGAAAAAGAAAAATTTTAAAAATGAATTTGGTGAAATTGAAGTATTTGAAAAAAGTACAGATGACTGCATCATAGTTAAATCAAAGAATAGTGTAATAAGACTTGACTTGAACCTTGGTCTTGCAGACTATGGAGACCTTAACGATGAAGAAGGCTGTGGTATTTGTGTTAGTGGATTTTTTCAAGAGTTATTTGATTTATGTGATGTAGAAATAACTTGTGATGAATATAATTTAATACCATCTAATAAAACACATAAACTTACGGTGATGTTTAGTGATGTATTGGTTGTATTTAATACTAAAAAATCCACAATTGATTTTAACTTTTCAAAATCAAATAGAAATTTTAAAGTTAATCCATATATTATATATAAAATAATGAATGATAATTACAATCATAATAAATATGATTTAAAATTATATGAAAAAAATGCAGCATAAGGCAAAAAAGATGTTAGAAAGATTAAAAGATAGCGATTTACCAAGAGGGTTAATGATACAAAAAAGTGACCATATAAAATTGAATATTAATGTTGAGTTACTAAATCAAATAGATCAAAACAAATGTGAAAAAGATATGTTAGATAAAAAACCTAAAGATAAAATTATGAGTAAAAAGTAAAATACTATCGTATATCATATTTGATATCAAATGGTAATTTACTGTTTTGATTATATTTTTCTTGAAAGTAGGTATACATTAGTATTAAAGATGTTAATGTAACTATACCAATTAGTATCTCAATCATTTTGTACCCTTCTTGATGTATAATAAATATACTTCATTAACATTATAACAATTAATAGTTAAAATATTAGATAAATATCTATACATTTAGAGCTTTTTCAACTTCATGTAACTGATCGTATAAACCATTTTTATAATCACCTTCATTTATAATTGCTATTGTATCTTTTTGGTCAACAAGGTGCTGTTTAAATTCATTTATAAAATTCTTCTCTTTTTGAACATAATAATATATAAGATCATTTACCCAGCTTGATGCATCTATCCTACCTTTTTTATATTTATCTGATAGATTTAGATTCTTACTAAATTTATATACTGTTGTATCGCTATAACACTTCTGACTTATATCTTCTAATATTTTTATTGATTTTTCCATGATTGAATAGTAGCAGGTTTATTTTATGTAAGTTAAAAATATTGCATTTTGTCATATTTTTAATGATTTATATTACTCATATGAGATTGATTATATAATAGTGTATTCAAAGGGGTTGTATGAAAAATTATAAATTTATTGTAAGTGGTAGAGTTCAAGGTGTTTACTATAGAAAAACAATAAATGAAAATGCTCAAAGATTAAACTTTAGTGGTTATGTTAAGAATTTAAAAAATGGTGATGTTGAAGCATCTGTTACATGTAAAAAAGAAGATTTAGATAAATTTATAAATATTTTAAAACAAGGCTCAATTAATAGTGAAGTTAATGATATTAAACAATTCACTATAGATGAAGTATTTATAAATAAATTTGAAATAAGATATTAAAAAAGCGATAGATGATAGATATTAACTTCTCTTTATCATACTTAGAAATATATTTGATTTGTATAAATATATTTTCATTTATATATTATGGATACGATAAACTTCAAGCTATTAGAAGTGATAAAAATATATCTAGAGTATCAGAGAAGGCTTTAATAACAGTATCATTTATTGGTGGTACTATGGGTGCTGTTATTTCAATGGTAATATTTAGACATAAAATTAAAAAACTATCATTTATGGTGAAGTTTACTATTGTTGTATTGGTACAAGTACTAGTTTGTTACTTTAAAGGTGATATCTATGAATACTCAATCAATATTTAGAACTAAGTTACTGGCACTACCATTGAACTCTTTTTATGCTATCTATAATAATTCAAAATATATAGTAACTAAACAATTATACTCAAATGGTAAAATTATAAAAATTTATGCCAAAGAACTAAAAGGTAATGATATAGTAAGTGGCAATTATTTTTTAACTATAAAAAATGGTCTTTTAAAACCATGTGAGATGAGTGATAAAAAAGTTATTGATTTTGTGGTGAGATGTAAAATTGAAATCTAATATCTCACCTAACCAAATTCATCATAATATCTTCATCAGTAGGTGTAATATATCTCATAGTAGTTTTAACATCACTATGACCTACAAATTTACTTATAATTTTAATATTTACTCCTTTTGCTCCAAATTCACTTATAATTCCTTGTCGAAACGAATGGGAAGTATATCCACTACCTAAAACAGAATTTATAAATTTATTTACTTGTTGAATAAATGTTATATTATTTATAGCTGTTTTTTTATTTTTATTACTACCTTTACAGATAACTCTATTATCATTATCTTCAATATCAAAATCAAATAACCTTATTAACTGTTTTTTAAAATCTTTTGTTAAATACAATTTTCTTTCAGAGTTAGTCTTTTTTAGAAATATTTTAACTGTTCCAACTTCCAATAAATTTTTTATATCCATAACTCTTAAATCTTGCAGTTCATTTAATCTCATACCTGTATAGTATAAAATTGTAAATGTTCTTAGTAAATTTAACTTGGTGTTATCTCTCAGTGATTCTGAACCTCTTGTTGATGCCATTAATTTTTTATATTCAACATCTGTGATATTTTCTTTGATTCTTTTTATTTTTTTGGTTTTCATTGTAAATCCTATATTTTCTATCTATATAGGATATTTTATAGTGTTTTATGTGCAACTAAAATGAAATGAGTTGAGTAT
>JAYEIM010000021.1:0-3946 GCA_034660095.1 Campylobacterota bacterium
TAGGTAAAATAGATATCCTGCCAACTTGCTCTTATGTTGCTGTAAAAAATAGTGTTTATGATAAAGCATTTAAAGGTTTAAATTCAAATAGAATGAAAAATAAGTTTTATAAAATATATAAAAGATAAATTATCAGTATTATTTAATACAAACTATCCATATCAATAGAGGCAATTTGACTTTTAATACTGTGTAATACACTTACAAGTCTATTTGTATCTTTTGAGCGTAGTAATAGTTCATACCTATATTTATTTACCATTTTAAATATATCACTTTCGCCAAAACCTATAACTTCTATATCTTTTTGGTTTATAAATTGTTGTACATAAAAATCTAACTCTTTTTTTGCTATAAAAGCATTTTTATGACTAAAGGTTACTCTAGCAAGTCTCAAATATGGAGGGTAAAGATTTGTTCTATTTTTAAGCTCATCTTTTAAAAAATCTTCATAATCATTTGCACAGATATAGTGATTGAAAAAATCCTCATTTTTAGTTTGAATTAAAACTTCCCCAAACCCTTTTCTTCCACTTCTGCCTGCAATTTGAATAAGTAAAGATAGAGCTTTTTCACGAACTTTATAGCTAGTCATATTTAATACTGAATCAATCCCAAGAACAACAGCAAGGGTAACATTGTGATAATCATGCCCTTTTGAAAGCATCTGAGTTCCCACTAAAATATCTATTTTTTTATCATTAAAATTCTTTATAGTTTTTTTAAGTTGAGTATTTGTTTTTATAGTATCTCTATCAAATTTTTCTATTGTTTTATCTGGAAATATTTTACTTAACTCCTCATGAACTTGAGCAGTACCTAGTCTAAAACTTTTAATTTTACCTACTTTACAAGATGGGCAGTTGTTTGATATAGCTTGTGTATAGTTACAATAATGGCATTGTAAAGCATTTCTATTTTTATGTAGACTTAAACTAACAGAACAAAAAGGACACTCAACAGCTACTCCACAATCTTCGCATATTTGGTATTTAAAATTTGCACGAGTTGGGAGAAAAACTATCACTTGATTGTTGTTTTCTATAGTGTTTTTTATTTTATCTATAATAGTATCGTTTAGATTTAAATTTGTATTTAAAAATGAGATTTTCTTATCTGATTTAAAATAAGTCTCTTTTAGTCTAAAGTATGGTATTTTATGAAAACTACTCAAACTTGGAGTTGCACTACCTAGTATCACTTGCGTATCATATTTTTTACCAATATATATAGATAAATCTTTTGTATTTAATCGTGGTTTTTGGTCAGATTTATAAGAATCATCATGCTCTTCATCAACTATAATTAAACCTAAATTTTTATATGGCAAAAACAGTGCAGACCTAGCTCCCGCAATAATCTTCACTTTCCCTTCAAGTAAATCTTGAACAATCTGGGCTTTTTTCTTTTTTTGTATTTTAGAGTGCCAAATTGCAATAGTTTCTTTAAAAACTTTTTGAAGTCTTTGTTCCATTTGAGGGCTTAGTGAAATTTCTGGAAGTAGAAGTAAAGCTTGTTTATTTTGATTTAATATATTTTCAATAGCTTTTATATATATCTCAGTTTTTCCACTTCCAGTATTTGCAAAGAGTAGAGAAGTGGAGTTTTTTTCTATAAAACTATAAGCTTTTTGTTGCTCCTGTGATAGTTTTATATCTACAGATATATTTTCATCACCAGATATAGATTTAGTTTCATAAAAAGGTGTATATACACTTAAAGCTTCCCCTAAACTACAAACATAATACTTAGATATAAAACTTGCAGTTTCTAGCATATTAGAATTATAATAATATATTGTAACATTACTAATATCAGTACACTTAAAAGTTGGCTTTTTAACTTTTTTTACAACTATGCCATTTTGTAATTTTATTCTATTTTTAAGTTTTACTTCTACTAAAGTTCCAGTTTTTATCTCTGTATCACTTTGAAAAGTAAGTGGTTCTATTGGAGATTTTAATAAAGTAACTTCATAAAAAAACATCTATTGACTTAATTCTTTACAAAATTCATCATCTTGATCACAATCAAAAGTATAATTTATTTTATCATATATAAATTCAACACTATTTTGAGAATCTAAAAAAACCTTATAAGTTGTATCTGATATTTTACTCCAAGAGTTTATTTTTTTCTCTTTTGATGCAATTATCGGGTAAGTCAATATTTTATTAAATAATAACTCGTTATCATCATCTAAAGTATCAATTGATGAGGAGTTATTTTGTAGTATCATCTTATCTCTATATTGGATTATCCCCTCTCTTACCATTGTGATATCATTTTTTATTTTAATTATATTTGCTTTAGCTAAATTTTCATCTAGTTTAGGGATAGCAACAGTTACAATTATCCCAATAATTGCAATTACAAATATAACTTCAAGTAAACTAAATGCTTTTTTCATATAACAGTCTACTTGAATAAATTGATTAATTTTTCTTTTAACAGGTTAAAACTTTGATGATTAAAATCAAACGGATGGTTCATTTGTCTATAAAAACTATTGTAAGTCCATTTATCACTTAATTTATACTTATAACAACTTTTAAAACTCTCAATACATTCTTTCTGTTCATCATCTAATACAGATAATAAAAATGATTCTAAGTTACCAACCTTATTTTCATCACACATTATATAATAATCAATAGGAATTTTAAAATCTAAATCAGTAATTATTACTTCTAATTTATTTTTTGAAGCTTCAAAACCTCTATTTGGATTTGGATCGTTGTCATTATCTGCATCTACTACAATTAATATTTTATCAATTCTTTGTAAGTTATTTATATCATTTTCAATTTCATTGTAATATTCATGGGAAACATTAAAAATATTATCTTTCCCTTCAAAGTTGAAATATATTATTTTTTCTTTTGGTAGATTATAATTATCACAAATTTGATTAAGGATTTTTTCATCACTTTTCCCTTCAAAGAGTATCGCTACCATCCTCGTACTCCATTCCCTATAGCTATATTTCTATTTAACTGCTCTGAACTCATTACATTTGCTTTTATATTATCTTGTTTATCTTTACCTAGTTCAATATAAGTAGTGATACTAGGATTTAACTTTTGAGATATATTATTATAAGATTCAATACATTCTTTTGAATGTGTTGTTACAAAAACTTGAATATTTTGTTCTTCTGAAAGTTGAAATATAATTTCCCATAATTTATCATATAAAGTATAATGAATACCATTTTCTATTTCATCTATAAATAGATAACCATTTTCACAAGCATAAAGTGAACATATAATAGAAATATAGTGTTTTATACCATCTCCATATTTATTAATTTGATTATATTCATCAGTATCATCTATTTTTAAATATGGCTTATCATCAATTATTTTAAATTTAGGATTTTTAAAATTAAAATTCTTTAAAAATTTATTGACTTCAATATCTTTATCTTTAAACTGAACAGTTTTATAAACTTCTTTCAATTCATCATTTGAAAATCCATAATTATCTAGAAAAATAATATTCTTAGTATTTTCAAACATAATTTTACTATTAAAATCAATTTTATTAATCTTATCGTTAATATTAATCTCTAAAATAGGACTTGCATTATATTCTTTTAATTCATATTTTATATCATTTAAAGACTTTATTGAGACTACTTTATTACTTTGTAATATTTCAATAATATTTATATTGTCAGAAAGATACATATTTAGTTTATCTCTATTTCTTTCAATCATTGTTAATGAAAATAAAAAATTATTTAATTTATTTGCCGAAACATCAAGATAACAAGCTTCAATAAAAGCTGTTTTTCCAACATTATTTTGACCACCTATTAAATTAATTTGTTTAAAGCTATCAGTTTTAAAATTATTAAAACATTTATAGTTGATGATTTTTATACTATTAATAAATTTATTATTCATTTTATTACATCCTTTAATTTGATTTATTATATCTA
>JAYEIM010000022.1:0-3939 GCA_034660095.1 Campylobacterota bacterium
ATGACTACCTAATTCAATATATTCTGGTTCTTCTATTTTTGAATGTAATAAATTAAAATTTTTTTTCATTTCTGATAATGTTATTTCATATAAAGACATTTCACCACCCTTTTGTTTTTGTCTAACGGTCGAGTTGAGTTACAAGGCGATATAACTCAGTAAAAATTTGGTTTACTATCCAACTAACTTTGGAAGATAAAAGCTCAGTATTTCCGCAGTATAGCCTTGTTCGATTTCTACAATTTGTTAGGTATGCCAACTAAGTAAAACTTTAATTTTTATGATTATATCTTGTTATTCCAAATTATAATATTAAATGTGACTAATTGTCCGTTGATTTATCGTCTGCAATTATGTATTATTGTTTTATGAATAATCAAAACGAAATACTACTTACAAAACTTGCTGAAAAAATCAAAGCAAGACGGAATGAACTTAATATATCTCAAGAAAAATTAGCTGAAAAATGTTCTTTTGATAGAACTTATATAAGTTTACTTGAGCGTTCAAAAAGGAATTTATCATTTTCAAATTTAAACAAATTATGCAATGGATTAGAAATAAGTTTATCGGACTTATTAAAAGGAATATAAAAATGGATAAAAATAAAAAGCAAATAATAGAATTATTTAATACTAATGTAAAAGGTAAGAAGCCTGATACAAGTTCAAGTAATCCAAAACATCATGGGAAAGGTGGTCATTGGCTTGAAGAGCAAATGGGTATAATTCCTAATGGAGATAATGCACCAGATATATTAGGTTATGAAATGAAAAATCAAACTACTTCAAAAACAAGTTTTGGTGATTGGCAAGCAGATGAATATATTTATATACATGGTAGAGGTAAGAATCCTAAACGAAATAATACAAATATAAATTATAATATAACAAGAGATAATTTTTTAGAAATATTTGGTAAGCCAAATATGAATAAAAATGGAAGATATTCTTGGTCTGGTCAACCTTGTCCTAAATACGGTAATTATAATGATTTTGGTCAAAAACTTATTATAGATAGTGATAATAATATTATTGCACTTTACAGTTTCTCAGAAGATAAAAGAAGTAATAAATTTACTATAATTCCTCAAAATATGCAAATTGATAATTTAGTTATAGCAAAATGGAATGTACTATCATTACAAAAGAAATTAGAAAATAAATTTAATCAAAAAGGTTGGTTTAAATGTACTATGGATAATAATGGTTTTTATAATTCAATTCATTTTGGTTTACCAATGACTTATGATACTTGGATAAATTTAGTAAAGCAAGGTATAGTTATTTTTGATAGTGGAATGTATCAAGGAAATGCACGACCTTATGCTATGTGGAGAGCAGTAAATTCATTTTGGGATAGTTTAATAGTAGAGAGCTATTAAACTATCTACTATTTTAGATGAGAAAAAATATTTTTTGCTAGTTCTTCAATAACTGGAACGGCTACACTATTACCAAATTGTTTATAAGCTTGGGTATCGCTTACAACTATTTTAAAGTTATCAGGAAAACCTTGTAATCTTCCAGCCTCACGTGGTGATAACTTTCTAGGATTTTTATTTTTTTGTTCTATTAATACTTCTGAACCATCTTTATAATATCTAGCACTTAGTGTACTTGTGTATTCTGATTCTCTATTAAACATTGAATATCCAAAACCATTACCCTTAGCTTTATGTGCTAATTTTCTTCTTTGATGTCCTGCCCATAACTTATCTGATATAGTATATTTATCATCAACTTTATTATCTAAAATATCGCCAACTTTAACTTCTTTATTTAATTTTTCTGGAAATTTAAAATTTATATCATTATCTAAAAATGCAATAATATAAATTCTTTCTCTATTTTGTGGTACTCCAAAATGTTTAGCATTTAGTACCTCTGAAAAAACTTTGTATCCTAAATCTTCTAAAGTTTCTTTTACAACTTTAAAGGTATTACCTTTATCGTGATTTCTAAAACCTTTTACATTTTCTAAAAATACTACTTTTGGTTGGTGATATTCTATTATTCTTGCTATATCAAAAAATAAAGTTCCTCTTGTATCATTGAAGCCTTTTTTCAATCCTGCATTAGAAAAAGGCTGACAAGGAAAACCACCAAGTAAAATATCAAATTCCGATATTTCATCAGGACTTATTTTTGTAATATCTCCATGAGGTGTTTCTCCATAATTTGCACTATATGTTGTTTGTGCATATTTATCAATTTCTGATGAAAATACAAAACTAGCATTTGATTTGAAAGCATTTTCAAATCCTAATCTTATTCCACCAACACCTGCAAATAAATCAATAACTTTATATTCTGCATTTTTATTTTTTATTTCATTAAAATTAAAAAAGTTTTGTTTGTTTAATGGCTTTGTCAAAATTATTTCCTTTTTTGATTTATTTTATCTAAATATTTTTATGAAGTGCTAAAGTATGTCAAATTGCAATACTTTTTATGACAACTAATTTTATATTTGGATTATAACATTAAAATCTTTACTGATAGATAATATATCAATTTATTAAGTATTGTTAATAAGTTTAATTCGTTCTAAAATAAATTTTACTATATTTTTTTTAGAATGAAAATTTGCATCAATATATCCATCAATACCAAATAATCCATCAATTTTTTTATCATCAAATTTAATAAACATAATTTTATTATCTTTTTTTGATTTAATAATATCTCTTATTGCTCTCCATTCAAGTCCACACCATTCTTTTTCCATATATTCTGATGAAAGGAAAATAACAATTAGTTTTGAATTATCATGATAGATTTTTTGTAGTAATATATCAATATTAGGTTGTGTTAACTGTGATTGATAATCATAGTCATAAAATAATTTATCTTGGTTAAGTTTATCTCGTATTATATCTGCAATATTAGAAACAAATTTTCTTTTTTCACCTGGAAAAGAAAATGCAACATCAAATTTTATATTTTCTAGTTTTGCTACAGATTTATCAACTTTATTAATCTTATGTTCCTTTAGTAATTGTTCTAATGCAAATAAAGATAGAGTAAATGGGTTAACTTGTATTAACGTAGATTTTTTGTTTTCTGATGCAACTATTGATAAATAGTACAACAGATAATTTAGCCATACTGAAATTTTATTATTATTTGTAACACCAATTGATTCTGGATTTCTAGCTTTATTTTTATTTCTGATTTCTTCTAGTATTTTATCTTTTATAGAATCTGCTTCATTTTCACTAAAAATACTACCTGCTCGTCTTGCCATTTTAATAAATAAATCTGTTTCTTTTCCTTCAATTACTCCAAAAGATGAAAGCTCTGAACCTCTAATTCCCCATTGCAAATCGCTATTTTTAAAATTTTCTAAGAAATTTTCATTATCTTTTTTACCATAATATTGCCATAGCATAATGACATGATTTGGTTTAGCGAATATTCTATTTTTATTGATTTCCTGAGTCACAGTATAAGTGCTAAATTTTAAATCATGAAATTTATTTGCTTCTAATTCAAATAATTTTATAAGTCGTTTAATTTCTTTCTTTTTTTTTCTGTAAAGCCATATTTCCTCTTAAAATTTATATATTCAGTCTATACCTAACTATTTATTAAACATACATTATATATGTTAAGCACTTAAAATAACACCAAAATTTAAATCTGAAGTGCAATTTTTGAACATATTAACTGACATCTCTTTGAAATGCGATAAATACTAATCTCAAAACAATAATATTGTATTTTGCAATATTTTTTAATTTAAATAATATATTTAGATAGACCTTTAATATGTGATTTATACTTGTATATCGATGCTTAATATACATTATGTATGTTTAATTGGTGTAAATCGTGATAAACTACATTTTGGAGTTGTCTGATGAAGAAAAATTATTGGAAACTATAAGAGATAAGATTCGATTTAAGCATTATAAAATGGTACTGATATACGAAC
>JAYEIM010000023.1:0-3938 GCA_034660095.1 Campylobacterota bacterium
CTAACTCTAGTTAAAGCGTCTGCGATTAAATCATTCATCATGGGCTTTTCCTTTTCTTACCAACTAGCTTTTCTAACACCAGGTAGTAAACCTTCGCTAGCCATTTTTCTTAAACAAATTCTACAAAAAATAATGGTAAAAATCAGGTGATAAAATATGAAGAGTAAAGTTGTATCAAAAATAATAGGTGGTAAATATAAAGGTAAAATATTGCAGTTGCCATCTTTAGAAGTTACAAGAAGTTCAAAATCAATATTAAAAGAATCATTTTTTAATGTATTGCAATTTGATATTATGGATGCAATTTTTGTAGAAGTATTTGGTGGAAGTGGAACTATAGGACTTGAAGCGTTAAGTCGTAGTGCAAAGCATAGTTACTTTTGTGAAATAGATAAGGGTTCATATAAAACACTTCAGTATAATTGTAATAGTATAGATGCTTTAAACTCTACATGTTTATTTGGTGATTCATTTGAAAAAATACCACAAACCCTAGAGCAACTAAAAAATAAACAAGATGAGGTGATAGTTTATATCGATCCACCATTTGAATTTAGAGATGGTATGGATGATATTTATGATAAATCATTTGATTTAGTTAAAAACATAACAAATGAAAATGTTATTTTGATAACATTTGAACATATGACAGGGTTAGAGATGCCTGAAGATTTAGGTAAGTTTACTAAATATAAAACCAAAAAATTTGGAAAAAGTTCTTTAACATATTATCGTGTATAAATTCTCTTTTTATATTTTATCATTTATAATTATTGGTGTATTTATATTACCATTTATTTATACTACATCACCATATTTTTTAGATCCACTTAGCATATTGGAAGCTCCAAGTTTGGAACATATTATGGGTACAGATAGATTAGGTCGAGATATGTTTGCTAGAGTTCTAAATGGTGGTCAAACTTCTATTATTATAGGTTTTTTAAGTGCAATTATATCTTCATTGATAGGTCTTATAGTTGGTATTAGTGCTGGGTATTTTAAAGGATATTATGATAAAAGTATCACTGTTATTATTGATCTATTTTTAACATTTCCAACATTTTTTTTACTTTTAGCACTTGTGAGTTATATGGAAGCATCAATTACAATTTTAATTATAGTGTTGTTTATAACTGGTTGGATGGGGATGGCTAGAATGATAAGAAGTGAAAGTTTTGCTATAGCAAATAAACCATTTATAAAAGTACTAAATTTATCAAATATGAGTAAAACAAAAATAATATTAAAATATTTTACCCCACTATTAGCTCCAATATTTCTTATCTCATTTACATTTGGGGTAGGGGGTGCTATACTTGCAGAATCTGGACTTAGTTTTTTAGGACTTGGTATAAATCCTCCACAAATTAGTTGGGGAAGTTTATTAAGTGGTGGTAAAGAGGTTATAGAGATAGCTTGGTGGGTCAGTTTTTTCCCTGGATTGTTTATCTTTATTATTACATTTTGTTTGATGCAAATAGCAGACTTTTTACAACAAAAAGCTAATTCTAAAAATATAATATAAAGTAGGAGAAAAAGTATGATAGGAACAATAGTAAAGTTAGCTATTTTAGCAGTTGTTATTTTAGTAGCATTAAATATTTTTGCACCAAACCAAGCAGATAAAATATTATCATCGGTTAGTGACAAAACAGGTATGGATAAAGGTGATTTATCTGATAAATTAAATAATGCTACAGAGTTTACGAAAGATACTATTAAAGAGGCATCCGATACAGTACAAGATAAAGTAAATAACTAAATCTTTTGTAGAATTTTATCTAGTTTAGATGTAGATAAAATTCTTTTTGCAAATCCAAGTAAATATGTAGCTTTTGTTATATAGTATCTTGGTTTTACATTTTTACTTTGGATTATCTTTTCTACAACCTTTGCAACTTCAATTGCCTCAAGTGTAAAAGGTACATCACTTTTAGATGATTCTAAACTTTTTTGATATGACTCTCTAAATCTTGAATTTTCTATATCAATATTATCAATAGTTTTTTGTTTTGCATTGTGTCTAAATTCACTTAAAACTGGACCTGTATTTAAAAGTGTTACATCTATGTTTGTATCTGCTAGTTCTAGTCTTAAAGTATCAGTAAGTCCCTCAATAGCATATTTACTTGCATTGTAAGCCCCTCTGAGTTTTAGAGATACTAAACCTAAAACTGAACTATGTTGAATGATTTTTCCATAACCTTGAGCTTTCATAATAGGTAAAACTTGAATAGTTACCTCGTGTAGTCCAAAAACATTTGTTTCAAATTGCTCTTTTAATGTATCTGTTGTTATATCTTCTATGGCTCCAGGTTGTCCAAAACCAGCATTGTTAAATACAATGTCAAGTTTACCATCAGTAATAGTAAGTATCTCATCTAAAGTTTGAGTAATAGTCTCTTTTTTTGTAACATCAAGTAAAAAAGTGGTAAGTCCAAATCTCTTTAAATCATCTATATCTTTTTGTTTTCTTGCAGTTGCAAAAACTTGATATCCTAAATGTTTAAGATATAGTGCAGTCTCTTTACCTATACCTGTTGAGCAACCAGTTATAAGAATATTAATCATTAGTGATTATCATCTATTAAAACTTCACTTAGTTTTCTTTTTGGTACAAAATGTGTACCATTATCATCTCTATAATAGTTTGTATCTTGCTCTACATCAACAACTTTAATACTTTCATCTCTTACTCCAAGAGCAATTATAAACATTGGTTCAAGATGATTTTCTAAATTAAATAATTTTTTATACTCAACCTTATCAATACTTGCTAAGATACAACCTGCATAACCTTTTGAAGTAGCCCCTAACATAATAGTTTGCATAGCTATACCACTATCAATAGCACTAAATCCTTCAATAGATGTATTATTTATAACCAATATATACGCAGATGGCTTTTCATCTTCACTCTGATCCCAACCTTTTAGATGTGCAGCCCATTTTAAGGGCTTATATACTTCATCTTTTATTTTATCATCACTGATTGCTATATATTTAAGTGGTTGCATATTTTTACCGCTACTTACGGTTCTAGCTATATCTATAAGTTCTATTAATTCATCTTTTTTTATAGTTGTATTTGGTTTAAATCTTCTTGTACATCTTGTGTTTTTAACAATATTTTTAAAGTTTGTAAAGCTCATAATTTTCTTCTTTTAGTTTTTTAGATATTATAGCATTATGATAAATATAAAACAACTACTAGATGATGAAGTAAAAAAAAGAGATACCTTAGATGAATTAACATTTGACAAACCAGACCCATTAATAATAGCAAAAAAATATAATGATGAATATATAAGTTTAATATGTGCATTGTTTGCATATGGAAATGCAGGGCAAATAGTGAAATTTCTGGGTTCATTAGATTTTGACTTATTAAATCAAGATGAAAATAATATAAAAAAAGCTTTTAAAAACCATTATTATCGTTTTCAAAATAGTGAAGATGTGATATCTTTTTTTATAGCTCTTAGTAGATTGAAACAAATTGATAGTTTAGAAAATATTTTTAAAAAAGGTTATGATAAAAATAATAATGTTCTAGAGGGTATCGAATCAATTATTTCAACTATTATTAGTGTATATGATTATAAAAGCGATGGGTATAAGTTTTTAATAGGAAAAATACCAAAAAAAGATAAAAATGGTGATATAAAACTTATAGGTAACTCTGCTTATAAAAGATACAATATGTTTTTGCGTTGGATGGTAAGAAGTGATAATCTTGATATGGGATTATGGAAAAATGTAGATAAAAAAGATTTGATTTTACCACTTGATACCCATACTTTTAAAGTTTCACAAAAACTTGGATTGTTGACACGAAAAACTTATGATTTAAAATCTGCTGTTTTAATATCTAAAAAATTAAGAGAGTTTGATTGTAATGACCCTATAAAATATGACTTTGCTATTTATAGGCT
>JAYEIM010000024.1:0-3932 GCA_034660095.1 Campylobacterota bacterium
GGCTCACTAGAGTGGCAGATGAAGATGATGTTTTACTCAGACAACAACTCCGCAATCTCTAAAAAAGCTTGGAAATCGATACCATATCCTCATATAGGATGGGGTGAAGATCAGGTATGGGCATGGACTATAGTACAACTAGGACTCAAAAAGTACTATGCAAACAACTCTATAGTCTACCACTCACACGATGATGACTACAAAACACGCTTAAAAGTAAGCGGTATAGAGAAAGACTTTTTCTATGAAAACTTTGGGATAAAACTATTTCATAGTGAGGAGCAGGCAAAAGCGACTAAAAATGCTATGAATAATAATGATAAGCAGTTTAGTGTGAAAAATGGTATTAGTGGTGAAGAACTTGAGAATCAAGTTCTTTTAAATGAAGCTTCTGTTATTGGCAGAAGTGGGTATGAAAGTTAAGGAGCTGCTAAATTGCAAAATAGAATGAAATGTATTGTACATATTGGAACTGAAAAAACTGGAACAACAACAATTCAAGACTTTTTATATCATAATAGAGAGCTTTTAAAGCAGAAAGGGTATGGTGTTATAAGCTCTGTAGGGAAGAGAAATAATAGAGGACTAGCTGGTTATGCCATGCGTGATGATCGTAGCGATGATTACTTATTAGCAAATGGTATTTTGACATCTTCAGATAAAATTGAGCATGATAAATCTATAGAAAAAGTTTTCGAAGAAGAAGTAGGAGAACTAAGTGATAGTTGCCATACCATACTCATAACTAGTGAACACTTTCATTCAAGATGTATACATCCTGATGAAATAGATAAACTCAAACTTTTGCTTGAGAAGTATTTTGAGAAGATTGATATAATTGTATATCTTCGCCCACAAGTTGATGTTGTGACCTCACTATATTCAACCTATGTGAGAGCTGGAGGTACGAATACATTTGATGATTTTGTATTAGCCAACTGTACAAAAAACAACCCATACTTCAATTATGATAATCTCTTGAGCATGTGGTCAGCCTCTTTTGGAGAGGAGCGTTTAGTACCTAGAATTTTTGATAAAAAGTATTTACTTGATGGAGATCTTATTAATGATTTTTTATCTTGTATGAATCTTGACGGCTCTAATCTGCAAGGTATCAATAAATCTAATGAATCATTAACTCCTTTTGGTCAAGAGCTATTAAGACTCAATAACATTGCAAATTATACATTTAATTATGAGGGGCAATCATACAAACAATACATATATGAAAAGGTAAACTCTCTCTGTATTGGAAAAGGATGTTCGCTAAGTTCTGAAAAAGCATATGATATTCAAAAGATATATCATGACAATAATATTTCAGTTGCAAAAAAGTGGTTTAATAAACACAATCTTTTCGATATAAATTTTGAGAAATATAGAGAATTTAGTTTAGATGCTTCAACTGTAATGATGTTAAATGTTTTATTTTTCGATCAGGAAAAGATACACTTTAAAATAGAAGATAATAAAAATAGTATTGACCCTTTTGGAACAATAACTAATAACTTGCTAAAAAGTACGAAAAAAGAATCTGCTGATATCTTAAGAGAAGTAGCTTTTGCATTTGAGAAAGCAGGTGATATTGAAACTGCATACAAGCTTATCAAGCAAGCACATTATTTAAGGTCAGAAGGTCCAACTATTAAACAGAAGCTTGATGAGTATAAGTACAGACTTAAAAATAAGGAAGAGAGATGAAATTAACATTACATATTGGAACTCAAAAGACGGGTTCATCTGCATTACAATCTTTTTTTGCTCTAAACAGTGACTTACTAGCAGACTATGATATTTTATACCCTGAACACTCCTCTTTTTCAAGTGCTAAAATAGGTGAAGTTTCCTCTGGAAACTTGCCTTCAGGAGCTAATGAGTGGATTAATTATATAGAAAAGCTTCCGAAAGATGAATCTAAACATATTCTTTTTTCAAATGAAGTACTATTTAATCATATTTTTAGTTCTCATGAGAACTTTATTTCTCTTCATAAGAAAAATGATCTTACACTAATAATGTATGTAAGAAATCCTCTTGATCATTTATTTTCTTCATATGGGCAACATATTAAAAGACATGGTGAGACTAGGAAAATAAGTAATTGGTTACATAATTTCCAGTATATTGATAAGGTTATAAAAGTAATAAGGTTATGTAAAGATAATAAACTAAATTTACACCTCATAAATTATTCAAAAGTAGATTCAATAGAAAGAAGCTTTTTTAATGTTTTACTTGGCAATAAGTGCGAGCAGTTTTTAAAAAAAGCACAATTTACAAAAACAAAAACTATAAATCGCTCACTTACAAGAGTTGAATATGAAATTCAAAGAGAGTTTAATAAGCATATTGGAGCTAATAGTTTTAAATTTATATCAGATGTTTTAGTAAATAAGACACCAGAAATAAAATCTGAAAAAGAATATATTGAAATGGAAGCTATAAAGATATTTATTGACCAGTACCAAGAAAAAGTCCTCTTTATTAATACTTTTTTAGATAAAGACAAGGAACTTGAGCTAGAAATACCACAAGATATAAAGCCTCAAGGTGATACATTTGAAATAAGTTCTAAACAAATTGCAGTTTTAGTAGAGTCGATTTCGCAACAAATACTTAAGCCATCAAATACAATACTTGCAAATAACGATGCTGATTATCTTCGTGACATTGCATTGAAGTTTGAAAGTAAAGAATCACTCACCATTCAAGATGCTCATTATTTGATGGGATTAGCCCATAAAGTAAGACCAGGTGGACCAGTTATAAAAGCAAAGCTTGATAACTACAATAAACTTCTAGGTAAAGATACTTATATAAAAAAAATAAAAAAGATGATAGGAAATGGTGAAATAGCTATCATACCAATCGGGTTTCGATGTTTTACAAAGCAGGAAATTGAAAAAAAAATAGGACTTTCTCAAGAAAGCCTGCCTTTTGATAGTGGCTTTTTTTCAATTGAGAGTATCGTAAGCATATTAAAAAACCCAAAAATATCTATAAGCTACCCTGATAATGGAGTAACACATACTGTCTGTAAGAAGTATGAAAACTATCTCCATCCCCAATATGGTAAATGTATTAAATTCATTAAATCATCCTACGAAGAGATTGATTCTCTTGCCTCTAGTAGAGAACAAGAAGATATAAATAACTATCTTGATTCATCATATGGATATTATACCTTAGATTTGCAACATCAATATATATTGGCCCACTATAATTGGCACAAGTTTGCCAACAAAACACTATCAAACGGAGTGTATAATCCAAAAATAAATATAAAACTTGTTAATGAAAAATTGCAAAGAAGAGTTGATAGAATGCTAGATAAATGTGATAAAGCAAAACATATCTTTTTTGTATATGCAGAACATCAGGGTTATAATTATATGTTTATTGATGACATGAAGTATGATTTAGGTAATTTTCAAGCACTAGAAAATACAGTGAAAAATAAATTTTTCTACAAAGATGTACATATTGTTAAATTAGATGAGATAGAGGTCAAACTAGCTGAGATAAGTAAGGAAAATAAGGGTTAGTTGCCAAGGGGGAATATAAGAATATGAAAATACTAATAACAGGCGGAGCAGGATACATAGGAAGTCATGTAGTAAGACAATTATCAAAAGATAAAAATGTAAAAGTTACAGTTTTAGATAACTTATGTGGTGGAGAATTTGATAGTATTAGTGTAGTAAAAACTTTTTTTAGTGAAGATAGTTTTGAGTTTATCAATCTTGATTTAGCAGAGTTTGAAAAAGTTGAAGAGTTGATAAAATCAAATAGTTTTGATGCTGTGATTCACTTTGCAGCTCATCTACAAGTAGGTGAATCTGTGCAAAAACCACTAAAATATTATATGAATAATACAGTAAATACTACACACCTTATAGAATGTTGCGAAAAATATAAAGTAAATAAATTTA
>JAYEIM010000025.1:0-10047 GCA_034660095.1 Campylobacterota bacterium
GAAGAGAAAGAGATGGAAGAGGATAAAGTTAAAAACCTAGAAAAGCTAAAAGCAAAATTTGAAAAGCAAGTACAATATTCACTTGATACTATAAATGATTCACAAGATAGTTTAAAATCTACTAGAGAAGATTTTCAAGCACTAAAACTAGAAAATACAGAATTGGAACATAGAAATAAACTTCTTCAAGATAGAATCAATGAACTATACTCATCTGTAGGTACAATTCAATAAAATATGAAAGCATATAAAAAACTACAACTTTTAGTTTCTTTTATATTTTTAGTTCCTATAGTTTTATTCTCAATTGAGAATAAAACTATAGAATCACAACCACAAATACTATTTGAACATAAAAATTTAAAAGATGGACAAACTAAAAGAGAATTACTAATAAAATTTAATACAGCAGTATTGTATCTAGAGCAAGAGAAATATCAACATGCAATTGCGTTGTTAAAACAATCTGCAAAATTACTAAAAATTCCATCATATTTAAATATAGGTATCGCATACTATAAATTAAAATCAAATAAAAATGCTTACTTATACTTAAAAAAAATATATGATTTTAAAGAGTTGCAGTTTAAGGATAAGTATTCGTATTTTAGTGCATGTTATTATCTATATAAGTTAACAAATGACAAAAAATATATAGAAGAGATAACCTCTATAAGTATAAAAGCAAAAAGATTAACAGCTCACGAAAAAATATTATTAGTTGATACATTGATATTGCAAAAAAAATATAAATACGCATTGGAAACGGCACTTACAATTAAAACTATATCAAAACTAAAAATAGCGTTAATTTATATAAAACTAAGAGACTATACTAATGCAAAAATGTATTTAGAGAAAGCGACAGTTGAAGTAAAAGGTGATATAGCCAAAAATGAAGTTTTATGGTTTCAATTATTTAGAAATCTAAAAGCAAATGATATGGTTGGGATAAGTGATACGATTGTTAAAATTGAAGATCGTAAAAAAATATTTAAAATCAATAAAGAGTTAAAAATTGAACTATTTTTTAATAAAAATAAATTTACACCTAAAGAATATTTTGAAAAGATAACAGATCTTTCATATGATCAAAAATTAGATTTTATGTACTATTTTGCCCCATTTATTTTTGAAGATTATGATGTGATGAGTAAAGATGAAACAAAAGGTTTTATTATAAAAAACCAAAATAGCATATCTGAATTAAATATGATGATACAGTACAATGCCGATTTCTTAAATGTAGTTAAGTTTGATTCTATAAAACGGGTTCAGATGTTACAAGCAATGATAGATGAAAAGTTTGATACAAAAGCTTATGAGTATTACAATCTAGGACTTAGTTATGCTCAAATCTATGACTACAATAATGCATATAAATATTTTAAAAAAGCTTATGATTTAGATCATGGAAATAAACTCTATTCAGTTATGACATTTCTTACCATTAAGAGGTTAAATATATTTGTTGATAAAGTTTATAAAGAGTTTTTAGTGAAAAATATTATGTCTAAAAATGGATCATATAACTATATATCAAAATATTTATATAAAATATTTGAAGATAGTTCTACAAAATTAGATAAAAAAAGATTAACAGTATCACAAAAAAAATCTATATTTTTTAGAGCACTATATTTTTTAAGTAATGTTAAAAAGAATGGGATATTAAAAACAGAACCGTTAATTGTTGAGTTTTCTAAAGATCCATTGGTATATTTATTATCATTAATTGCTAGAGAAAAAAATGAGAATGAATATCTATATATCTCAAGAATACAAGATAACTTACCAAAAATTTATAATAATACATTTTTAAAAGGAAGTTTAGTAATAACTGATTATTATCTTGATACATTAAGAGCATTGGGACTTTTTAATAGAACAGATTTTAATATAGAAGATGAAAATACCCCAAGTTATCTTAGAACTAAAGCAATTGTAAGTCTTTATAGAGATAAACCAAATGAGGCTATTGATATAATAGAAAATATTCAAAATAGATATAATCTTCGTAGTATTGATACATATTATATATTAGCAGCTGCACTATTTAGCTCTGGACAAAAAGAGTTAGCATACGCAACACTTAGTGAAATAGAATTACTTTATAGCGATAAAGATGCTAAATTTTTAAGTGGAATTAGATTGATACAAGATATGAAGTTAAACTCAGCACTACAATATTTTCAGTATAAACTCAATGGAAAACTAATCGATTTTAGACTAAAAAACTTTGATAATTTCTTGGAATCTATATAAATATCACCATAATATATTAAAATAATACTTTTTATGTTATAATTATTGGATATTAAAACCAAGGAGGACAGTATGCAATTAGGAAGAACTGAGATTATGGATCAAGGACAGGTTGATTATGTATCTAAAATATCTAAAATACAAGAAACAGATCAAAAAGCAAAGATAGATCCCGAGGAAAAGTACAAGAATGCTTCACAAAAAGTAGAAGCCACAGAGAATGAAGTTTTATTAGATAATGTAAAGTTTGGATATAACTCAAAAACAAATGATTTTTTTGTGAGAATTACAAAAGGTGAGCAAGAATTTCAATATCCAACAGAAGATATGATGAGATTAAAACAAACGTTAATGGACGCATATAAAAGCACACAAGCATAATTAGGGATAATAATTGGCATCAGATATATCAAATATAATAAAAAGTGAGATTTCTAGTACATTAGAAAGCTTATTGTCTGTAAGTAGTAGTGTAAAGGAAGTTGTATTAGTTGATACAGATGACTTAAAAGAGGAACAATGTATTAAAGTTGGTGCAAACTTTGAATTTAATGGTAATAGTTCTAGCTGGAACTATTATATACCAACTAAAGCGGCTACACAATTTGAATATTTAATGTTAGGTGGTGTTACAGACCTAAAAGATAGTATTGATGATGAGATAACTGATGCGATAAAAGAGATAGTGTCAACTATGTCAGGAAGTATGGTTACAAGTATAAATGCACAGGGCTTTGATGATATAAGTGGTTTAAAATTTACTTTATTGGATGCTGGCATATCTAAATGTGATGAGATATCATCAAGTAATACTTATAAGTTTATATTTTCTTTAAATGATGATAATTTCGATATTGTTATAGAATTTGATGATAATATCTCTTCATATGTCTCAAAATTAACAGCAGAAGGTGAAGTGGAGCAAAGTGAAGGGTCAACAGTAGAAGCACCAGTAAAAGAAAGTATTGGTAATTCATTAATAGGAACTTTATTGGGTGAAGAATCTGTTGATAACTTAAAATTATTGTTTGATATAAAAATGCGTTTAAGTGTAAGGCTTGGAACTAAAATATGTTTACTTAGGGATGTAATTAGTTGGGATATTGGGGAGATAATTGAATTATCACAAATGACAAATGAACCTCTTGATATTTTGGTTAATGGAAATGTGGTAGGTAAAGGTGAGGCTGTTATTGTTGATGGTAAATTTGGTGTAAAAATCAAATCAATTGGATCTAAAAAGATTAATTAAAATGAGAAAAAATGGATAAAACGACCGCAGGTGGATTGGCTGGAGTATGGGGACTTGTTGCTTTAGCAATTGTTCTAGGTGGTGCTGGTTTTGGTGCTTATATAGATATACCATCAGTTATTATCGTATTTGGGGGAACTGCATCAGTAACAATGGGACAGTTTGAAGGTTCTGATCTTAAAAGATTTGGAAAAGCTGTTGGTATCGCTATGAATGAAGTGAAAGTTGAGCCAATAGATGAATTAATAGAAAAAATTATTATCTATGCTACAGATATCAAAAAAAATGGTGTTATGTCAGTTGAAGCTAAAATTCAAGAGGAATCAAATCCATTTTATAAAGAGGCATTTAATCTACTTGTAGACAATACTAAGCCAGAAGTATTAGAAAATTTATTAGAGATAAAAATGGAACATATGGAAATTCGTCATAAAACAATGATTTCAGTTTTTAGTGCTATTGGTGGTAGTGCTGGAGCAATGGGTATGATTGGTACACTTGTTGGACTTGTAGCTATGCTTGCAAACTTATCTGATCCATCTGCTGTTGGACCTGCAATGGCGGTTGCTTTACTTACTACAATGTATGGTGCTTTAATTGGTACAGGTTTTGCTGGTATATTTGAGTCAAAACTACAAGAAAAACATAATAAAGAGATGATAAGTTGTCAAATAATTGTATCTGGAGCTCATATGATTGCATCAGAAGAATCAATTGGTAATGTTAAAATGAAATTAGGTGCAATAGTACCTGATGTACAAGAGTAGTTAAGTAGTAATTAATGGCAAAGAAAAAGTGTCCAGATTGTCCTAAATGTTTACCAGGTTGGCTAGTTCAATTTGGTGATCTTATGTCACTTTTACTTTGTTTTTTTATTTTACTTTTATCTATGGCAACAATGGATAAGAAAAAAGTTGAAGAGTATTTTGAAATCATGAGAAGAAGTATGGGATTTCTTGAAGGCGCACAAGATACAGCAGAAGCAGAAAAAGAATCATTGTCACAGTATCATGCAGATAAAAGTGAATCTGGTAGTGGAGATGATACAGGTCAAGATACAGAAACTGCTGATGTAGCACAATTAGTTGAAGAGATTACCCAAGAGTTTAATGAAACAAGTGACAATGATAGTGAAGCCGTAGAGTTAACATTAAAAGGGAATAATGAATTTACACTTGATATTCCATCTGCTTTAATGTTTCCAGAGGGTGAATATATTTTGGAAAATCCAAATGCAAAAACATTTATAAGAAAAGTTTCAAGAGTTTTAAGAACAATGACAAATCAATTTGATATAGAGGTTATTGGACACACTGGATCAAATTATCAAAGAGGGGGAGGAATTCCAAGAGATTCTTGGGATTTGTCAGCATTAAGATCAATAGCCGTTGTTAAAGAATTGATTAAAAATCAAATAGACCCTGCGATGTTAAAAGTAAGTGCATTTGGATCATATAGACCAAAAAGTGACGATGCTTTTGAAAATAGAAGAGTAGAATTAAGATTTGTATCTACGAGTCAAAATAACAGTCGTATGGCTCAAGAGGAAAACTTTTTTGATAGAATTGAACAATAAAGGATAATTATGGAAATTAATAATCAATTTTTAGATATAAATAGTATTAAACCAAAAGTATTTGATAATATTGAAAATAAAAATATTAAAGATGATAAATCATTAAGAGAAGTATGTAACAGTTTTGAATCATTTTTCATGAACCAAATACTTGAAGTATCATTAAAATCATCAAAATTAGCTGGTGAAGGGACTGGATCTGAAATATTTAAAGGTATGTACACAGATGCATTGTCTCAAAATTCATCAGGCAGTTTAGGTATTAGTGATATGTTATATAAATTTTTAAGCGAGAAAAAATAATGATAGATAATACTGTAAAAGAATTAAACGATATAACATTGCAACTAATTAAATCAATTGAATTAGACATAGAAGATGTAAAAAAAGCAAATCATGAAAGCTTAGTAGAGAGAAATAATGTTAAGTTAGAGTTAATGGACAGCTTAACAACTTTAAAAAAACAATTAAATGAAGAGTTATCTGCACAATATAAAAATGGTGTAGATATATCTATATATAAAGAAAATATCGATAAATTAGAAGATAAATTAAAAGAGTTGTATTATGCAAATGGAAAATTAGCATCTATCATACTTCCAGTAAAAGAGATGTATAAAGAGATTATAGATGAAATTACTACAAATAATGGTGGTGTTTTAGTTGAGGTTATGGCTTAGTGAAAATAAAAATATTTATTTTACTTTTGAGTTTAAATACATTGGTAAATGCGGTGCAAGTTGTCCCTGTTACAAATAAAATCATAAACTATAAATCAAAGATATATTCATCTTCTGTTAGGTTGATACAAGTAAATGACAAGTATTCATGTAAAGAGTATATAGATATAAAACTATTAAAACAAAATAAATATTATGCAAAACATTATTTGGCAAAAAATAAGCCACTATGTAAAAAAAGTGTTTTTTTAGCAGTATCAAAAAGAATTAAATTTAAATTTGGAAATTTAGAGATAGAAAAAGATGGTGAAATAATAAGAGAAACGGATCAATATATAAAGATTAAGACTATAGATGGTAAAATAGAAAAGATTTATAAAGATGGACGATAAATAATGAATATGTTCTCATTCTTAGGTGAAACACCTACTATAGCTTTACAAAATGCACAAAAAGAGTGTGGCTCAGACGCAGTTGTTATCTCTACAAAAAAGATATCATCAAAAGGTCCAAATAGTGAAAATATGTATGAAATCACTGTTGCACTTGAAGATGGTGCTACAGTTTCAAAGCCAATTCCAAAACAAAAAATTGTAAATATTGATAATACTACAAAAAAAGAGGAAAAAGTAACTGCTCAGTTTTATGATTTTAAACATCAGATTGATGATATGCAAAAATCACTTAGCAGTGTACAAAAAACACTTTGGGAGCCAAAAAGTCAACTATATGATCTAAATATACCTCCTGAATTTATAGATATATATACACTGTTTGAAGATAATGAGTTTGATCCAGAGATGACATATAGTATAATGAAAAAAACTATAGAGCAATTACCTGTTTCAATGAAATCAAATCCAGAAAAAATAAATGGTTTTTTTAAACTCATATTAAGAAGAATAATTGCAATAAAACACGAAGTTCCTCTAAGAACTCACCAAAGAAAAATAATGATGTTTGTAGGGCCAACAGGGGTTGGTAAAACTACAACAGTTGCAAAATTAGCGGCAAGGTACGCATATAAACTTGGTATAAATTATAAAGTTGGAATTGTTACTTTAGACTCATTTAGAGTGGGTGCTGTAGAGCAACTAAGAGCATATACTAATATAATGAGATTGCCTCTAGAGGTTGTAAAAAAACCAGAAGAGTTGGGTGAAGCAATAATGCGTTTGAAAGATTGTCATTATATATTAATAGATACAGCAGGTGGAAGCCAATATGATATGGATAAAATAGAGTTAATCAATGAATATCAACAAAATTTGACAGAAACACCAATAGAAAAAATGTTAGTACTCCCTGCAAATGTAAAAACAACAGATTTATATGAAATATATAATAGTTATTCAACATTAGAGATACATAATTTAGTTTTCACAAAACTTGATGAAACAATAAGTTATGGAAATCTTATATCTTTTGCACATAAAACAAAAAAATCAATATGTTATTTATCTGTAGGACAAAATGTTCCAGATGATTTACATGAAGCAAGTAGTGATTATTTAATAGATTGTTTTATGAATAAACATACACCTTAAAGTATATAAATTTGTTTAACAATATATCAGAACAAGCCAATAAACTAATATCCTTAACAAATAAACATCATATAAATACAAAGATAGGTACAAAAACAGTAGTAATAACATCAGGCAAAGGTGGCGTTGGAAAATCAACAATCACTGCAAATAGCGCATATTTACTATCAAAAAAGGGTAAAAAGATTGCAGTGTTAGATGCAGATATTGGACTTGCTAATCAGCAAGTTATATTTGATATAAAACCTAAAAAAACTTTTTTTGATTATATTGAAGGCAATTGTTTATTGGATGATATTTTACTTGAAACAGGTTATGATAATATAACATTAATAGCGGGAAAAAGTGGATTTAAATATAGTAAATTAAATAATAGTATGTTATTTTCTAGAGTAGTGAATGAAATAGTAGCATTAAATAAGTTTGATATTTTACTTATAGATACAGGCGCAGGAATAAATGAGCATGTGCAAGAATTTTTAGATTTGACAGATCATATTTTAGCTATAACAACAACAGATCCTAGTGCATTAACTGATGTATATTCACTTTTAAAAATGATAAGTTTAAAAAAAAATAAACTTATGTTGTGTTTTAACAACACATCAAAATATGAAACAGGTGAAACAATTACCAAATCAATTACAAATTTAGCTATAAAAAATAAACTTAATAGAAATTTTATGGTACAATATCTAGGAAATGTAAGTCAAATGAAGAGTGTTGCGATAACTAGTAGATTGCGAAAACTATTTGCAAAAGAGTTAAAGCAAGACTTTGTAACCACAGAGTTACAAAGAGTAGTTGATAAACTAATAAAAGAGATAGGGTAAATTTATAGTGAAAACTGAAGAATTTTCAAAAAAGTTAATACGAAGTGGTTTGTTAGATACTTATGTTGCAGCTGTTTTTTTTGGAACTACAGTATTTTTTGTTTTAAATTCATCTTATTATACTCCAATAGAGATGATGTTTGGTATTGTGTTTGTAACGGTATTGTTTAAAGGTCTTGCAAATATAATGTTATCTATGAGTATATCACTTGTAAACCTTACAAATGTTCATGATAAGGTTGATTTTGAAGAATCATCATCTAATCTAGAATCATTAGTAAATGATTTAGCGATTCAAGAAGCAGCAGTTCAAAGTCATAAGACAATAAATAACCAATAAAGGATAAAATATGAAATTATCAGAAGTTACTAGTTCAATAGGCGGATTAAATAAAAATTCTTTATTAAACTCTATGGGCATGAATGCCGAAATGACAAAGCAACAACTAAATGAAAATAGTGATACTTTTGCACAAGTATTGAAGGATTCATTAAAAGAGGTTAATCAAACTCAAGTAAATGCGTATGATGCAATGCATGATATAGCAACAGGAAAAGTTGAAAATTTACAAGAGGCTGTTAAAAAAATTGAAGAAGCTGAGCTTAGTTTAAAACTTGGTCTAGAAGTAAAGAATAAGGCTTTAGGAGCATACAAACAAGTAATGGCAATGCAAATTTAAATATTGTGATAGTGTGCACTATGCCATCCTATTAAATTTTTGAAGTACAATAGTACTCCTTCAAATTGAATAGAACAGCCTAGCACAAACTCTAACAATATTTAAACAATAAAAAAGGGAGAATAAAATGGGATTTTTTGATGGATATAATGTAGCAACATCTGGTATGTCAGCGCAAAGAACAAGAATTAATATTGTAAGTTCAAATATAGCAAATGCTCAAACAACTCACTCAAAAGATGGTGGTCCATATAAAAAACAAAATGTTATTTTTGAAGAGGTGCTATTAGAAGGTACTAAAAAAGATAAAGAAAAAAGTCCTGACCAAATAGATCCATTGTCTTTAAGAGGAGTGGGTGTAAGGGAAATTTTAGAAGCAAAAGATGCACCAATATTAAAATATGAACCAGAGCATCCTGACGCAAATAAAGATGGTTATGTAGCATATCCTAATATTAATCCAGTTATAGAGATGGTTGACTTAATTGAGGCTATGAGATCTTATGAGGCAAATGTATCAGCTTTTAAAACTCAAAAAGAGATGGATACAAAAACATTAGATATCATTAAGATGTAGGTAACTTTATGTCAATAGAACTTTTACCTACAGAACAAAAAGTAGAATCTAAAAATAATAAAAGTAGTTCAGAGTCAAAAGCTACTGTTACTGCCGTTAATGAAATTAAAAAAGATGCCCCATCATTGTTTGATTCATTGATGGATGATGTAAAAAAAGACTCTACTGATTTATCTTCTAAGGAAGAGAAAAAAGATCTAAAAATACAAAACAATGTAGAGCAAAAAACTGACACAAAACTAAATACAAACAAATCAGAAAGTTCTGATAAAACTCCTATTAATAAAATGGTAGAAAATCTAGTAAATATTGTTACAGTTGAGGCTAAAGAAAAAACAAAAATAGATAAAACAGAAACAATAAAAGAGGCAGTATCAGATATAAAAATAAAAGTTAAAGATATTATAGAAGATAAAGTAATAAAAAAAGATAAAATAGATAAACCAATAGAAGAACTAAAAAGTATAGTAGAGCAAAAAACAGAAACAATAAAAGAGGCAGTATCAGAAATAAAAATAAAAGTTAAAGATATTGTAGAAGAGAAAGTAATAAAAAAAGATAAAATAGATAAACCAATAGAAGAACTAAAAAGTATAGTAGAGCAAAAAACAGAAACAATAAAAGAGGCAGTATCAGA
>JAYEIM010000025.1:10147-17890 GCA_034660095.1 Campylobacterota bacterium
TAAAAATAAAAGTTAAAGATATTGTAGAAGAGAAAGTAATAAAAAAAGATAAAATAGATAAACCAATAGAAGAACTAAAAAGTATAGTAGAGCAAAAAACAGAAACAATAAAAGAGGCAGTATCAGATATAAAAATAAAAGTTAAAGATATTGTAGAAGAGAAAGTAATAGATACAAAAGAAAAGATTGATACAATCAAAGAGATAATTATTGTAAAAACAACTACAATAGAAACAGCAGCAAATGATATAAAAAATGCTGTAGATAAAAGTGATAAAAAATCAATATTAATAATAGATGATGAAAGCAACAAAACAAAAGTTGATTCAAAAACATCTTTGATGGCAAGTATGTTTCAGTCAAATCAACAAAAAAACAAACAAACAGTTTCTATGGAACAAGTCTCTGATGCAAAAAAGAATATTGAAGATAATAAAAATATAAATGCAGTAAAACAAAGTGCTAACATGCTTGATTTAGATGCTAAAGATTTAGAGTTAGAATTAAAAAAAGAGCCAGATGCAAAAAAAGTAGAAAATCAACAATCATTAGAGCAAAAAAAAGATAGTTTATTAAATTTAACACAAAATAAAACACTAAATAAAATTATTATCGATAAACAAATAGAATCAAATATTTCTAATAATACTCTTTCAACAAAAGAAACAGCAGTAATATCAAAAAGAGTAGAAAGTAAACCTAAAGAGGTAAATATCAATGTAAATGTACCTCAAAATGTAGTTGAAACTATACAAACTAAAATTATTGGAGCTCAACAAAAAGTTGGTAATTTTATGAGTGAAGTTGCTAGAAATATGTATCTAAATTATAAACCACCTTTAACTGCTTTTAGAATGAATTTAAATCCAGCAAACTTAGGAAGTATCTCTATTATTATGAAAGCAAATAAAGCAGATAGTAGTATAAGTGTAAATATGAATATGAGTAGTTCTTCAACAATGGAAACATTTGCAGAAAATAAAACTGCGTTACAAAATGCTTTACAAAAGCAATTGGGTGAAAACTCAAATATTACATTAAATTTTGGTATGCAAGAGAATAACTCAAATAGTGAGTTTAATCAATCAGAACAAAATAATTCAAATAAAAAAGAAAGTGGTCAAAGTAACGAAGATATAAGTCTTGAGGAAGAAGAGTTAGAAATAGTAGAAAATTTAGACTATATGTAAGGTGAATTAGTTTGCAAGAGTTAATATCTTTACTTGATCAGCAAACTGTCTTTGCTTTCTTACTTTTACTTGGGCGAATTTTAGCTTTTATGGCATTTATGCCTATAGTTGGACATAAAACAGTTAACCCTACTATAAGAATTGCAATCTCTTTTTATATGACAATTTTTTTATTTCCTTTAATAGATTATGATAAAACATTAATAACTCAAGATACTTTTTTATTAGCATTAATTAGTGAAATTACATTAGGTTTAGTTGCTTCTTTTTTAGTACAGGTTATTTTTGCATCAATACAAATTGTGGGGGATTTAATAGGGTATGCTACCGCATTATCTATGGCAAATATGTTTGATCCAGCAACAGGGACACAACAAGGAATTATAAGTAGATTTTTATATATGGTTATACTGGCTATATACTTAGAAACTGGAATGTATGAAATAACAATATATATGTTAGCTACAAGTTTTGGAACTATATCTCTTGGTGCTTTTGATCTGTTTAGTTATAATGGTATTTTATATGCATCTCAGGAGATAAATAGAATGTTTGCTTTTGCTTTTTCATTTGCTTTTCCTCTATTTTTTGTCGGATTTATAATGGATGTATATTATGGCTATGGAACAAAATCTATGCCAGCATTTTCTCCATTTATTATTACATTTCAAATTAAATTTTCATTAATTTTTATATTTATGATGCTTGGTATGGAGATATTTGTGGATAGTTTTACTGCATATTTTGTAAATAAGTTTGAATATTAAGGTTTAACTTATGGCTGATGATCAAGAAAAAACCGAAGAACCCACCGGGAAAAAAATAGAAGATGCCAAAAAAGAGGGTAATGTCTTAAAATCAGCAGAGGTTCCAGGTGCTGCTATACTTTTTTTTGGCTCCATTTATCTACTTTTTTTTAGTGATCACCTATTTTTAGAGATACAAAAGATGATGTATTTTATTTACTCTTTTATTGGGCAACCAATGGATGGTAGAGTATATTATGCCATAGCATCCACAGTATTTAATACAGCTATTTATGCACTGCTTCCACTATTTTTTCTTATTCTTTTGTTGGCAGTTATTTTTAATGTAATGCAGTTTGGTTTTTTAATAGTTCCATTACAAATAAAACTAGAAAAAATAGATCCTATAAGTGGACTTAAAAATGTATTTAGTATTAAAAAAGCAATAGAGGCTTTAAAATTAACTGCTAAATTAACAGTAATATTTATAGTAATGGTTATAATATTAGCTTTGATTTGGGATGCTATTTTAGCCATGATGGATAAAGATGTAAGAGCATCATTATATTCTATGATGGAACTAATAATGTACTTTTTATTAACAATTCTATTAATTATAATCATTTTTGCTATAATAGATTTCTTTTTTACAAGACATTACTATATTGAACAATTAAAAATGTCAAAACAAGAGATAAAAGATGAGCATAAGCAAATTGAGGGAGATCCTTTAGTAAAAGGTCGAATAAGACAAATACAGATGAAAATGTCAAAACAGCGTATGATGTCTGATGTGCCAGATGCAGATGTTGTTATCACAAACCCAACTCAATATGCAGTGGCACTTAAATATGATAATGAAAAATCTGATGCTCCATTAGTTGTTGCAAAAGGGATTAATTTTTTAGCTTTAAGAATTAAAGAGATTGCATTGGAGAGTAAAGTTCCTATTGTGGAGGATCCAATTTTAGCAAGAGCATTATATGAGCAGGTTGAAGTTGAAGAGCAAATTCCTGAAAGTTTATATAAAGCTATTGCGGAAATATTTACTTTTGTGTATAATCTAAATAAATAGGAGTTTTTAATAGGTATGGTAAATAAACTAATAATAATTATGATATTGGTCTCAGTATCATATGCTAAAAAAGATTTTTATTATAATTTTGTTAATTCAGATCTTGGACAAATATCTCAAGAAAAAAAACAAAAAATTATAGATGCTAGCAATAAGCTAAAAACTGTTAGAAGAGATCTAAATGAGGGGCAACTAAATACTGCTCTAAAACAGATTATTTTATTTAGAAATACAAATAAAATTAAAATGTTAGATTCTACAGCTACACTATTGCAAGGTGAAATATTATATAAATTAAATACGGCTCCTAGAGCATTAGAATCTAGTAATTTATTAGAGAGTGCTATAAATGATTCAATTATTGCTCAAGATGATCTACTTGAAGCCTATAGATTATTAGTATTAGCCAAGATTAAAATCAATAAAACAGATGAAGCAGAATATTATGCAAAAGCAATTGAACATAGTTTTGATGATCCCTTATCAAAAGTTTATGGTAAAGTTTCATTATCTCAAATATATGTAAAGCGTAGAGACTATAGAAAAGCTATAAAAGTGTTAAGAAAAGAGCTTGTAGATACTACAAGTTTAGAGATTGCTACAATAATTGCTGATGAGCTTTATGATGCTTATTTGTTAAATAACCAACAAAATGAAGCTTATGATTTAGTTGAAAAAGTGTTAAATAAAAACATTGATTATTATGCAAATGATAGTTTTAAAGCTTTAAAAAAAGTGGATAAATTAGTAAAAGCAGATATGTCAAAATTTGCTATTGATATCTTAAAAAAGTTATTAAAGAATGCTAGTGTTTCAGATAGTATTGATAGCTTTAAATTTAAGTTAGCAAATACATATATGATTGTTGCTGGTTTTGAACCAGAATATATGCCTATGGCAAAAATATTATATGAAGAGTTAATTCAAGTTAAACAAAATAATCCTTATTTAAAACGATCAAAGATGTATCTCGATGAAATTATCATGCGAGAGGGTAAATTTGAACCTGCAATGATGGCATCAAAATATAGTAGTTCAGAATCTATGCAATATAAAGCTATGATGCAAGAATTATTAAACTCTATCGAAGATAAAGAGTATGAACAGATAATTAGAATGAAAAAAGTATATCAAAGTATTTATCCATCTATAGTAAAAAGGTTTGGTTACGATAGTATAGAGCAAATATATAATATGGTTAATTCTAGGATGATAGCTTATTATCTGGAAACAAATCAATGTAAGCAGTTAAATGCAGTTATAAAAGAGATATCAAATGATGTATTGTTGTTATTAATAGAAGATAAAAAAAATATTGATAATCTTTTTGGATGTATGAAAGAGTTACCTCAAGAAAGAACTTATAATGTAGCAAAAAATGTTTATAGTAAAGCAAAAAACAGTATGGTTTATTTTCATCTTGAACAAGTTGCAATATTGTTAAATAAATATGATGATGCATTCTCTTTTTCTCAAAAACTAGATATGTTTAGTGATGCAGATATTTTATCAGATGAATTTTTATATAGATTTATAATATATATAAATAGAAATGATTCAAAAAATATACAAAAGTTTTTTGGATATGCTAGAGCAAATCAAGAATTTATTGTAAATAACAATGACAACCCTTTGATTATAGATTTTTATTACCAATATTATTTATATCTGCTAAAAGAGAATGAGGAGGAGTTAGCTATAGATATTTTATATAAATTATATGAAAGACAAAATATAATGAATGCTAGAATCTATTCCCCTTTTGTAGAGATGGAATTAGCAAAATTGGCAAAGTTAGATGATAACTATGATAAAGCATTAGAGTACTTAAAATATGGATTAAATATTAAAAGACTAAAAGATGGTCAAAGTTTAGATAGAAAAATAAAACAAGAAGATTTAGCATATATATATTATAACATGGCAAAAATATATGAGTTTCAAAATAAGAGCAATAGATATAAAGATATGATTAAAAAGTGTAAAAGATTAAAAAATGTTGATAGTTATTATAAAAAGATGTGTGATAAACTTTAATGGGTAATAATATAAATTTAGATGATATTTTAAATCAAATTAACTCTGATAAATTATATATTCCATTTGGAAGAATAATTAATATCAATAGTTCTAGTATAATAGCTTCTGGATTAGATGTAGCAATTGGAGATATTGTTAAAATAGAATCGGTTAAACATCTTTATGTGGTTTTAGGTATGGTTGCATCAATTGACTCTAAGGTTTTTACAGTTGTTCCATTCTCTTTTATTGATGGTTTTAAAATAGGTGATAAAGTTTATTTGCAAAAAGAGGGATTATCTGTAAAATGTGGATACGGACTACTAGGACGAGTTATTAATGCTTTGGGTGAACCAATTGATAATAATGGTAAAATAACTAATATAGAAGAGAATTCCGCAATAAATAAAGAAACTATATCTCCACTTGATAGAGGTATTATTGATGAAAGATTTTCAACAGGTGTAAAAGCTATAGATTCAATGCTTACATGTGGTAAAGGTCAAAAAGTTGGTATATTTGCAGGGTCTGGTGTAGGGAAATCAACTCTAATGGGTATGATAGTAAAAGGTTGTGAAGCACAGATAAAAGTTATTGCACTTGTGGGGGAAAGAGGTAGAGAGATACCAGAGTTTATTCACTATAATCTTGGTAATAACCTTGAAAATACAGTAATTATAACAGCAACGAGTGACGAATCTTCACTTATGAGAAAATATGCAGCTTTTACAGCTATGGCAATTGCAGAATTTTTTAGAGATAAAGGGCATGATGTATTACTTATGATGGATTCCATTACAAGATTTGCTATGGCACAAAGAGAGATCGGTTTAAGTACAGGCGAACCACCTACACAAAAAGGTTATCCACCATCAGTTTTTGCACTTTTACCACAACTTATGGAGAGAGCTGGTTCTAATAAGCTAGGGACAATAACAGCATTTTTTACAGTACTTGTTGATGGAGATGACCTAAGTGATCCAATTGCAGATCAAAGTAGATCTATACTTGATGGACATATAGTATTAACTAGAAAATTAACAGAAGAGGGATTTTATCCACCAATAGATTTATTACAAAGTGCTTCAAGGGTAATAGATAAAGTTATACCAAAAGAGCAGTATAATAGGTTTTTAAAGTTAAAAAGAGTATTATCTCTTATAAACGAAAATGAGGTACTTTTAAGAATTGGTGCTTACAAAAAGGGTATGGATAAAGAACTTGATTATGCTTTAGGTAAAAAAGAGAAAATAAAAAGCTTTTTAACTCAAAGCACAGAGGAGCTTTATACATATGAATCAATAGTCAAAGGACTAATGGAGGTGACAAATGATTGATATAAGTAATAGTATGTTATATCATATAGGAAATTTAAATAGTGAGAGTCAAAGAATTAGCTACCAGATGGCTACAGGTACAAATATGGAGAATGGAAGTGAAAATTCTTTGTTACATGCCGATTTAATTAACCTTGATGATAAATTAAGAGTTACAGAAGGTTTAAAACTCCAAATTGATAAAACAAGAGCTTTAAATGATACAGCCGATACTAATATTGGTGAAGTAAAATTATCTTTAGATGCTATTAAAATAGATTTAATGAAAAGTTTAAATGATGGTATGGATAGAAGTGATAAACTTGCTTTGGCATCAAACTTAACTGGTATAAGAGAAGGTATGTTAGATAGAGTTAATACAAAAGTTGATGGTGAATATGTTTTTTCTGGGTCTGTAACTAATATTCAAACATTAACAAAAGATAGTGATTTTGATGCTAATGGGAAAGTTGATTTTGATGGTGATGGATTTTTAAGAAAAATTGCAGTACAGCCTGGAAGTTATCGGGACAGAGGAGTGACAGCTTATGATATAAGTTTCTATAACGGAGATAGTGCTTCATCGGGTGATTATTTAAAGTTTCAAGAAACCGAAAGAATTATTGATGAAAATGGTAATGAGTGGAAATTTAATGACAATAAAAATAAATTACAAAAATATGATTTTAATGGTGTTATAGTTGATCCAAAAGAGGAGATAAAAATTGCAACAGGGCCATCAGAAACTATTGATATTGATCTTGGAGTAGGGAGTAATTCCGATGCAAAGGGTGACTACACAATTAGAATAACAGATGCAAGTGCTGTAACTAAAACATATACCTATACCGCCACTGGTACAAATAATGCACAAGATATGCTTGATTATTTCAGACCATTAATAAATGCAGATTTTACTGGTGCAATCATAGAAACAACAATAACAGGAGATAGTTTTAAATTAAATTTTTCTGGAGATACAACAGTAGAAATTAGTGATACTGATTCAAATTATAATATTATTGCAAGTAATGAAACAGAAGCAACAGGATTGGTGCAATCAGTACAATCAACCTATCAGCTTCAAGTACCTACTTCGCCTAGTGGAAGATTTTTAGAAGCTAAGCATAATTATTTTGATGAATTAAATAAAATCATTAATGCACTAGAGGGATATTCTACAAAATTAGATGGAACTAAAGGACCAGAAATACTTGATGATTTGGTTAGAGATATATTAGGAGATGGTCTTGACATTACAACTAAACAATATGATGCAACAAATGTTGGTCATGGTGAAATTGGTGGTAGAAATAATGTATTTGAAGTTGCTTATGATAAAATTTTAACTCAAGAAACACATTATAATATATTGATTCAAGAGTGGGGTGGTGCTG
>JAYEIM010000026.1:0-3886 GCA_034660095.1 Campylobacterota bacterium
GATATTCCTTCTGTAAAAAGAGCTTTCATTTTATCAAGTAGTTCTAATCCAAAAGAATTTATCCAAAGAAGAGGTCGAGTGTTGCGAAAATTTGAAGGTAAAGAATTTGCTGAGATATATGATTTTAATTTTAAAAGACAAAAACAGTTGTTTCATGTTGATAATAACCTTTCATACAAAAGAGTACAAAATGTCATATAAAATTTGTGAAAAAGTTTGTATTGAATGTCCATTTCATAAAAAATCATTGAAGGGATATTTAGGTCAAAATGATAATAATTCATATCTTGAAGAAATAGTAGAAATGTGGCAACAAGAAAAACCGTTTCCATGTCATCAAAAAATAGATAAATTTTTTACTTTTGAAGAAATAAAAAAACATAGTATTCCATTATGTAGAGGATATATCTCCATGTATAAAAACTCGTTTAAAATACCAAGAGATGAAGAGCTTAAAAAATTGGTTAATTCAATTTCCACTGAAGAAGCAAAAGAATATTTATCAATATTTGAGTTTATACCTTATCATTCATAAGTTTTAAACTTTCCAATATTTTTCCCAAAAATTAACATCAAAAGAGTCCAACTCTTTATAATAATCTACTAAATCATCAAAAAATTTCTTTTTTATTTTTTGAATATCATCTTTATTATTAATTTTATTCCACAAAATATTTGAAAATGCAATATTATTTAAATCTTTGCAATGATATATAAACCTTTTTCTTTCAAACTTCTCAAATGGATTAGCTAAAATATTTCTTTTGATTTTTGCATTATCATTTATAAAATCCTGATTCTCAAATGGGCTTTTATTTCTATCCATTTTTAGATTATTTTCTAGTCTGTATTGATAAAACTTTTTAAAATATATAGTTAAATCATCTAGGTTTGATTCTCCATTATTATCAATAGTCTGCAAAAAAGATAATATAAATATCATCTTATAAGAGAGTGAATATGTTCCCTCATCTATAAATTCAAAAAAATCTTTGTATATTGTGTCATCATTATGAACTTTTAGATTTTTAGATTTTCTAATTTCCTCTACTTTTGTAGGTTTGTAGTAATTTAAAAATTGTTTTCCTATTGGAATCCTTACATCTGGTATCACTTCATTCTTCTTTACCCAAGCTCTTAATGTTCCAGTTGAAATATAGAGTTTTCTTGCTAATTGCTCATCACTTAGATAATCAGCATATTTTTCTTCAAATGTAAATATATCTATATATTCAAGTTTTCTCTCTTCTTCATATAATCCATCAAGTAAAATTTCTTCATGAGATAATTTATTTGGATTTAACATATCTCCCCAAGGTTTATAATCTGATATTCCTAAAAGTGCATGTATTGACCAAGGTGTGTTTTTAAATGTTCCAGCTCCTCCATAGTTATCAACAATATCAATTACATAAAGAGCTTCTTTATCTTTATACTTTCTAGTTCCTCTTCCTATTTGTTGTGTATATAATACTTTTGACATTGTAGGTCTCGCCATAACAATAATTGAAGTTCTAGGAGAATCCCATCCCTCATTAAGAAGAGAACAAGTTGTTAAGAATTGGATTTTGCCATTTTGATAGTCTTCAATATAATTTTGTGAATTTTTATCACTTCCACTTACTGCCTTACATGAAATTTTATTGTCTTGTAAAAGCTTTGCTACTTTTTTTGCATGTGCAACTGATACACAAAAAATTAATCCTGATTTAAAAGGCATTGTTTTATCAGCAAAATACTTTCTTAAAATATCAACTATAAGTTGATCTCTTGATGGAGCAATAACAGTTTTTTGTAAATCTGTTGAGTAATAGTCTTTACCATTAAATCTGACTTCTGATAAGTCAATATTACTTTTAACCCTAAAAGCTTTTATTGGAGCTAATATATTTTGCTTAATAGCTTCTACTAATGTTAGGCTAGATTCATATTTACCAAAAATATCAGATAGTTTTTTTTCATCTGGTCTTTTATCTGTTGCTGTTAATCCTAAAAGCATTTGAGAATTAAAGTATTGAATTACTTTTTGTAAAGTTGGTGCTACTGCATGATGGGCTTCATCAACTGCTATATAATTAAAATCTAAACTATTAAAGTTTTGATAATATCTACTCATCCAAGAATATGTTTGAATTAGTATTTGCGAGTCTTTTTCTTCTCCAGTTAAAACATTCACATTTAATTCATTTTCAAATCTAAAATTGACTTTTTTAATAGTATCTATCTTTAACTGTTTTGTAGGAACTAAAACCAAAACTTTTAAATTATTGTTTTGTTTATATTGTTCTATTATGTCAGCAATGAGTATCTCCGTTTTTCCAGTACCAGTAGGTAAAACAACTAAGAAATTTTTTTCACCACTTTTTCTTCTTTGTTCAAGTTCATTAAGTGAATCAACTTGATGGGTTAAAAGTGTTATTTGTCTGGAAACTGAAAGTTTTTGTAAATCTTGTAAATCTTTAATATCACCAATATATTTTTTTACTTCATCGTAAAAGTTATCAGTTGTTTTCATACCCTCCAAAGACCAACGGAAAACTTTAAATCCATAAGATACTAAAGAGTTTTGCTTATGAAGTTGAGATTTATATTTAGTCTTCCCAGTAATAATAGGATGATGATAAGTTTCACCATTTTTTTCTATTGCTATATTATATTTATTATGTTTTATAAGATAGTCAACCCATCTAGTTTGACCATCAAAATCAATAACTGGGAACTCTCTTCTAATTTTTGATAAAGACTCTCTTCCATAACAATTAATAAAAGCTGTTTCAAAATAAGCCTCTGGTAGTGTTGGATCAATCTCTTTTAATTCTCTATTAGTTCCACTTAGTTTTACATCATCTTCGTTAAAGTCATTATTTTTAATATGAGAATAGATTGATTTAAACTCTTTAAAGTCTTTTTCATCATCAATCATAAATCTGTAACATGAAGCATATTTGAACATCAAAGAGTTTTGCTCTTTTGTATATTCATTGTATTTAAATGGATTTAATTTATCACATATTTTATAATCAATCATGATAGCGTTGTTACATGAATCATTTAATAAAAAACCTCTTATAAGTTCTTTTTCAATTATAAACTTATGTTCTAAAAAATCTAAAACTTTAGTTTTGATAGTTTCTAAAGTCATTTTACTTTTGAACCACTACTGTCAGCCACTCAATACCACCTCTATTAAGCCCATCTGTATTTGTTTTAGTTTCAAGTATATTAAAACCTACATCTTCAAGTATATCTATCCATTGTTCCAAGCTTAACACTAAAAAGAATCTCCCTTTTTCATCTATACCATTTTTATCAATATCATCTCGGAACAAAGAAACTGACATAAAAAATCTACCATTTTGATTTAGTAAATTATAAATATTTAAAATAGCTTCTTCAAGGTCATCTTTTGATAAATGCATAAATGTTGCTATTGAATAAATACCATCAAATTTTATCTCAAATTCTAAATCATTTGGTAAAGTTTTATGAAAAAGCTTTTCTTTAAGTTCAGGGTGTATTTGAATAGCTTCTTCAATCATATTTCTAGAACCATCAATACCAATAACATCATAATCGTTTTTAATCATAAATAAAGCATCTCTACCAGAACCACAACCAATTTCAAGAAGACTAGATTTTTGTTTGAATGTTTTTAATAAAAGAGTTTGAACTTCACTTACATCTGCTGATTCATATCGACTTATTAAAGAATTAGCATTTTCTTCATAATAATTTATTGTTTTAACTTGCATAATTAGAACGGAATTCACCTTTATAAAAATCAATTACTTTTTTTTCAATATCACCAATAATTCCATATCTATTTGATATATTTTTTCTATAAGTTTCTATTTCATATATTCTTTCAAATAAATCAATATTAAAA
>JAYEIM010000027.1:0-17616 GCA_034660095.1 Campylobacterota bacterium
GTGTTCCAAATTGACACCAAATTGGCACCGAGTAATTCAAAAGTTGCTTAGAATGAAGTGTTTATAGGGGATTGAAAATAATTGGTTGCGGAAGCTGGATTTGAACCAGCGACCTACGGGTTATGAGCCCGTCGAGCTACCATGCTGCTCTATTCCGCGAACTGAAAGTTTTTAGTGGATGGGATACTAGGATTCGAACCTAGGAATGTCAGCACCAAAAGCTGATGCCTTACCGCTTGGCGATACCCCATCAAGTTAAAAAGTTTGTATCTCTTTTTAAGTGTCGGAATTATAATCAAATTTACATTATTTGTCAAGCTATTTTAGTAAAACTTTTGAAATTTGTGTTATAATCATAAAAAATATAATATTATAAAAAAAGGCAAATATAAAATGTCAGCTATACAAAGAGTAAAAGAAGCGATAGAAGAGATAAAAAAAGGCAATATGGTAATAATGCTTGATGATGAAGACAGGGAAAATGAGGGTGATTTGGTTTATGCCGCTGCTTTAAGTGATGATCAGAAAGTTAATTTCATGGCAACACATGCAAAAGGTTTAATATGTGTTGCAGTTACAAAAGAAACAGCAAATAGATTAGACTTAAATCCAATGGTTGCAAGCAATACTTCTTCTTATGAAACAGCATTTACTGTTTCTGTTGATTGTTCAAAAGCTAGTACTGGTATAAGTGCAGGGGAGAGAGATGATACTATTAGAATTTTAGCAAATCCTATTAGTAAAACTACAGAACTTGTAAGACCTGGTCATATCTTTCCACTTATAGCTAAAGATGGTGGTGTATTAGTTAGAACTGGGCATACAGAAGGTTCTATTGACTTATGTAAACTATCTGGTCTTGCTGGGGAAGCTGTAATTTGTGAAATTATGAAAGAAGATGGAACGATGGCTAGAAGGGATGATCTTGACATTTTTGCACAAAAACATAATATGAAACAAGTATATATATCAGATTTAGTTGAGTATAGAATGGCTCATGAATCACTTGTAAAAGAGATATCATCTGAAAAAATCAACTTTTTTAGTCATGATGCAATAAAAAAAGTTTTTCAAGATCATTTAGAAAATCAACATACTATTATAGAGTTTGGAGATATTCAAGAAACTAGCTTAGTTAAATTTCATAATGTTGAATCAGATATAAATCTATTTTTAAATGATGACAAATTAAACTCTATGTTAAAATCTATCAATTTTTTACAAAGTAAAAGTGGTGTACTTATATTTTTAGATAATAGAGATGCAAATAAAGAGACTATCAAAGACTTTGGTATTGGGGCACAAATATTAAATGAACTTGGTATAAAAACTATTAAACTTATCACAAGTAGCGGTAAGCATTCATTTATTGGACTAAATGGTTTTGGACTTGAGATAAAAGAGGAGATATCTATCTCTTAAGATATATACCTAGATAAACAGTAATAATAAAACTGGCAATAGTAAAAGGTCTGCAACTATTGCCATAAACATAGCTATCATAGTTAAAATTCCAAAATAAATTGTTGGTATAAAACTTGATAATACCAATACAGAAAATCCAATCATAATAATAGTAGATGTATAAAACATAGCTGTACCTATACTTTTATGTGCATTTTGTACTGAAAGTTTTAAATCTCCTGATTCTTTGTATTCAAGCCTAAACCTATGTATATAATGTATTGTATCATCAACTGCAATACCAATACTAATAGCCGCAATTGTTATAGTCATCATATCAAGTGGTATATCCATCCAACCCATAAAACCAAATATAACTCCTACTGGAATTGTATTTGCAATGATTGCTATAATTGCTATTTTTAAATTTTTAAACAGTATTAAAAACATTATAAACAATATCATCACTACTAATCCTATAGTTTTAATTTGTGATTCAAATAGTGATTGAAGCATATTATTGTAAATCACAAGTAGATTGGATATTTTATACTCTTCATAATCTTTATGTATAATATTTTTTATATCTTTATCAATTTTTTTAAGTAATTCATCTCTTTTAAGATTTGGTTGGCTATCTATAATTCTTGTACTTATTCTAGCCATATTATTCTCTATATCAACATAGGGTGTAAGTATAATCTCCTTATATTTTTGTGGTAACTCTTTGTTTATAAGAGCTAAAGTCAATCCATCTAACTCCTCACCTTCATTTAAAGATTTTCCAACCTCCATAAGTGTAGCTAGTGACAATACTTTTCCAACTGGTTCTAAAGAATCAAGATAGTTATGTATTAATTTTATCTTATCCATTTTAGCACTTGTAAACCAATACTGTTTTTTATCTTCTTGTGTTTCTTCAAATTCATCTTCAAAACTATCTAACTCTTCATCAGCAGCATTTGTAACAACATCTACAGATTCTACCTCATCACTATTTTCTTTAAATGTGATTATTACATCAAGTGGAGTGGTTCCTCCTAGTTTTTGATCGATTAGTTTCATACCTTGATATATTTGAGTATCTTGTTTAAAATAGTCAATAAAACTATTTTCAACTCTTAATTTATTTGCCCCCGTAATAGAAAATAAAATTACAAAAAATGTTGTGATAATTATAGTTTTTTTATATCCAAATGCAACATTTGCAACGCTAGCAGTAAATGGTTTTTCAACTTTTTTTATATTTTTTATTTTACTTCTACCTAAAAAAACTAAAACAATAGGAAATAATATAAATGTTAAAACTAACGAAACTACAATACCTACACTCATCATCCATCCAAAATTTATAATTGGTAATATTCCACTAAAAACCAAAGAACTAAATCCAGCTATGGTTGTAATAACAACAAAAAATGATGGTTTAGACATAGCAACAGAGGTTTTTATAAGTATCTCTTGTTGTGAGTGTTCTGGATGCTTATGAAGTAACTCTTTATACTTTATAATTAAGTGTACAATAAGTGACATATTCATAATTAGCTGTAAAGATACAAAATTTGATGATATTACTGTTATCTCCCAGCTAAATAAAGACAAAAAACCTGCTGTAGTTATTATAGATATAGTAGATATAAAAAGTGGTACAATAACCCATCGAATTTCTCTAAATAAAACATACAAAACAATAATCAGCAATAAAACTATAACAATCCCAAAAGTACTAAGATCATCTTTTACAAACTGTACCATATCATCTGCTATCATACTTGCTCCACCTAGATGAAGTTTTATATCATTGTTTTGTTCAAAGTTATCTATTATTTCTCTTATATCTAAAATCATATTATGATTTTCTACTCGTATGATATCTCTATATTCTTTTAGTTCTATTTGAGCTATTTTAAAATTATTCTTTTCATCTTGGGATAACTTTTTTGATTGTTTTAACTTTATAAAACTATCTCGATACTCTATTAGCTCAAAGTATCTATTGTCTCTTTTTAAATTTACCATTAAAACTGTTGTTTTAAAATCTTCACTTACTAGATTTTGTTTATATATAGCACTATTTAAAAACTCTTTTTTAGCTAAATCTTTATCTATACCATCACTAGCCAAAGTTTTCACATCTTTTACAAGCTCTTTTATAGGTCTTGGTGGTGATTGTAAAAGTGGAACATTTACTATTGAATTTATAGATTCTACATTTTTAAGTTCCAATAACTTTTTAGATAGTTCTTGAATATTTTGAATGTTTTTATCATTTAATAGATCATCTTCTGTACTATATGTAACTACTAAAAAATCAGGAGCAGTAAATCTTTTGCCAATCTGCCTTGTAAATTCTAAATCTTTATCACCTTCTAAAAGAAGTGTTTCTGCACTAGCATCAATCTCTAACTTCATAGCAAAAGTTAACATAACTACCATAAAAGCTATAACTATTGAAAAAAATAGTTTAGGGTATTTTAATAGATAGTTTTGATAAATATTCGTTAGCATATTTTACTTTTTAACCAACCTATCCATAAGTTCACTTATAGTTTTTGTTTGTAAAAACTCTCTAAATTGTGCTTTGTCGGTTTTAAGAATACTCACTCCTAAAATCACTACATCATATATAAGCCAATCATCTTTTCTCTTTTTGGCTCTTTTTGGTTTATAGTATTTATATGATATCTCTAGTTTATTATCTTTGCTAACTAAATCTGTTACAAGCTCTATTCTGTTTGATTTTGGTTGCTTTATCTTTGTTACTTTTACTTTTTCATCACTATAAGCATCTATTTTTGAACTATATGATTGTTTCATTCTTTCAACATATAGCTTTACAAATCTTACTCTATCTTCTTTATTTAATTTTTTCCAAACTTTACCAAGGCTAAGTTTTGCCATAAGTTCAAAGTCAAACATAGGGGTTAAAACTTCTACTATATTACTGTTTCTATCATCTTTACTTAAAGCTTTGTTTTGTACTACAATTATAACTTCATCTATACTATTTAAAAAATGAGTTTTTAAAGTTTGTTGTTCATTTGCACTCAAGTTTTGTGTAAGTAAAAATATACCTACTATTAATAATATTATTCTTTTCATTATATTCACGCTATTCCTTTATTTGTTGTTCTCTATACTGTTCATACACATCTCTCAAAAATGGATACAGATCAACTGCATCTTTTTTTAGTTTTTCATATTTACCATCATGAAGTGAAACATAGTTTACTTTATCATAAGCTTTTAACCATAAAGATTCACCATAACTATTTGTAAGATTATAACTTCTATTTGGATGATAGTCAATTGGATTGGCCATTGAATCTGGATATAAACTAAATGTATCCCTTAAATTTGATGGTCCTAAAAATGGCAAAACTATATGGGGACCAGCTCCTACACCATAATATCCAAGTGTTTGACCAAAGTCTTCATTGTGTGGTTCAAGTCCAAAGTAACTTTTAGCAGGATCAAAAAGACCAAATATACCAATAGTAGTATTTATCAAAAATCTTCCTGTCTCTTCACCACTATTTTTTATTTTACCTTGCAATAGATTATTTACCAACCGCATAGGATATAAAATATTATGAAAAAACTTCCCTACACTACTTCTTATCTCTTTATGAACTACAAATTTATAACCCTTTGCAACTGGCGATAAAACATATTCATATAATCCATCATTGAAACTTGTCATAGCTCTGTTGTATCCAGAAAATGGATCAGATTTTTCCTCTATCTCCATCTCCTCTTCAAATTCATCAAGAAAATCGTCCTCCTCAGTAAAATCATCAGAACCAGTATTTTCTGAAATATTATCAATTTTATTTTCTTTTTTTATGTTATCTTGAGTTATATTTTTTGATGCACAACCACTAAAAAATACTATTGATACAAATAAGAAAAAAGATATTATTAACTTCACTACTACCCTACCCTAAATGTTTCTTTTGTTTTACAAACTTCAGTTAAAAAACATTTATCACAATCAGGTTTAACTGCTTTACATATATATCTACCAAACAATACCATAGCTTGGTGAAAAATATGCAAATCATCTTTTAGCTTTTTTACAAGTTGTGCCTCTGTTTGCTCTACTGTTTTACCGTCACTAAGCCCTAGTCTATGTGATACTCTAAATACATGAGTATCTACAGCCATAAGATTTGCACCATCTGCTTCTATCATAAATACATTTGCTGTTTTATTTCCTACGCCAGCTAGTTTTATAAGTTGTTTTGTATCATGTGGTATCTCACCATTATGTAACTCTTCGACACTTTGTGCCATTTTTATAATATTTTTTGCTTTATTATTAAAAAAACTACAACTTTTTAGTAATTCTTTTACATCTTCTAGTTGAGCAACGCATAACTTATCAGTTGAGGGATATTTACTAAATAAAGTAGGTGTGATTATATTTACCCTTTTATCTGTACATTGTGCGGATAAAATGATTGCGATTAAAAGTTCATAGTCATTTTTATACTCTAATTCTGTAACTGCATCACTATATGCTTTTATAAACTCTTCTTTTATAAATTGTATATCTTTTTTTGTTGCTTTTTTAGCCAATACTAGTCCTTAAAATATTACTTATAAGTTTATCAAAATGAAGTATTAGATTTGCTTAGGTATCTTTAATATAAAATACTATAAAATCATTTTGCAAATTACTTTTAAGGCAATAGATGGCATTTAATCTTTCAGAACTAAATGATGAACAACTAGAGATACTACAACAGGCTCAAATAGTACATCAAATACGAGACTCTATAATCACTACAGACCTAGATGGTAACATACTAAGTTGGAATTTAGGTTCAAAAGTTATTTTTGGCTATAAAGAGGATGAAGTTATTGGAAAACATATTAGTCTTATATATTTAGATGGTAACCAATCGATCGTTTCAAAAAGTATAAACTTTATAAAAAAACAAGATAGGTTTGATTCTAAAATAAATTTACTAAATAAAGAAAATGATATATTACAAATTGAACAAACTCTTTCTATATTAAAAGATGAAAACAATAAACCAATAAGAGTTATATTTTACTTTAAAGATATAAGCTATAAAGAACGACTACATAGTGAGATAAATAAAAAAGAAAAAATCATATTAGAACAATCACAACATGCAGCTATGGGAGAGATGATAGGAAATATTGCACATCAATGGAGACAGCCATTATCTATAATATCAACTGCAGCATCTGGTATGAAGATAGAAAAAGAATATGGGTTATTAACAGATGAAAAGTTCAATGATACTTGCGATATAATTGATGAAAACTCTCAATACCTATCTCAAACAATTGATGATTTTCAAAACTTTATTAAATCTGATAGTATTAAAAAAACATTTAATCTAAAAAAGAATATTGATAGTTTTTTATCACTAGTAGATTCTATAATAAAAACACATTTTATAAAAATAATTTTAGATATTCCTAGTGATCTTATGATTAATAGCTATCCAAATGAATTAAATCAATGCCTTATAAATATATTTAATAATGCAAAAGATATATTAAGCACATTAGAGCAAACAGACAGATATATATTTATCTCTGCTTCCAAAAAAGATGATAATATCTCTATATCATTTAAAGATAGTGGTGGAGGGATAGATGATGAGATTATCAATAAAATATTTCAACCATATTTTACCACAAAACATCAATCACAAGGTACAGGACTTGGACTAAATATAGCTTACAATATTATAGTTAAAAGTCTAAATGGAAATATAGAGGTAAAAAATAGTAAATATATTTATAACAATAAGCAATATTTAGGGGCTGAATTTAGTATAACTTTACCTATTTTAAAATAACTTTCATAAGCTTCATTGCCAATTTTAATGCTTTTGACCTATGACTTAAATCTTTTTTTATTTTATTGTCAAGAGTACCTAATGTTTCATCATAACCATTAGGTATAAACAGTGTATCATATCCAAATCCACCATCACCAATCTCTTTATCAATTACATCACCATACATCCAACCATGAGTTGTATAGATATTTTCATTGTACATTATTGCGATACAAGCAGTATAATGTGCAGTAGTTTTTTTAATATTTTTTGCTTTTAAATTAAAGATAAGTTTTTCATTGTTTTGGGCATCTGTAGAGCCAATGCCAGCATATCTTGCACTATAAATATTTGGTTCATTGTTAAGTATCGGTACACTTATACCACTATCGTCAGAGATTATTATTACATCTTTAGTATTTTTAAGTTTTTTATAAATAGCTTTAACTTTTATTATGGCATTTTCTTGAAATGTTAAACCATCTTCAACAATATCAATATCGCCAACTATATCTTTAAAAGGTATCACTTCATCATTTGCTAAAAGTGATTTAAATTCCTTAACTTTTCCTTTATTTCCTGATGCAATTATTATCTTCATAGTTTTTTACCTTTATTGTTGTATAATCGCGAATATTTTAACATAAATTAATTAAGGAAATTAAATGTTCAAAACAATTATGCCATTAAGTCTTATTATCTCTTTTAGATTTTTAGGTTTATTTATAGTATTACCAGTTATCTCAATATATGCTTTAAATCTTCCAGGATCAACTCCAACTTTAGTTGGTATTGTAATAGGTGGTTACGCAATAACACAAATGCTTTTTCAAGTTCCTTTTGGAATAATGAGTGATAAACTTGGTAGAAAAGGGACTATTATATTAGGACTTTTACTATTTGCTATTGGTTCTATTATTTGTGCTATTTCAAATGATATTTTAGCTTTACTTTTAGGTAGATTTTTACAAGGTGCTGGTGCAATTGGTGCTGTTGTAACGGCAATGATTAGTGATGTAGTAAGGGAAGAACAACGACCAAAAGCTATGGCACTTATGGGTGGAAGTATTGCTGCAAGTTTTGCAATTGCTATGATAGCTGGTCCAACTATTGGTGCTTGGTTTGGTATCCATTCTTTATTTTGGATAACTGCATTTTTAGCTTTAATATCAATCTATATTTTACTAAAACTTGTACCAAATCCTCCACAAGTAACACATACATACCATGATCATAGTAAAGTATCTTTTTTAGCTAATCCAGAATTAATTAAAATGAATATAACAAACTTTTTACAAAAAGGTATGATGACATTTGCTTTTATGATTATCCCTATTATTTTAACTAGAACTTATGGTTGGGAGATGTTTGATCTTTGGAAAGTCTATCTACCTGCAATGATTGCTGGTATATTTGCTATGGCTCCTGCTGCCATACTTGCTGAAAAAAAAGGTAAATTTAAAGAGGTTCTACTTATAGGTATTATTTTCTTTGCATTATCATACTACTTAATTGGAAATGCCACAAGTCAAACACTATTTTTAACAGGTGTTATTGTGTTTTTTATTGGGTTTAATATGCATGAACCAATTATGCAATCACTTACAACTAGATATACAAAAGTTCACGAAAAAGGTAAAGTACTTGGGGTATTTAACTCTTTTGGTTATGCAGGTACTTTTATAGGTGGTTTTGTAGGTGGATTATACCTTAAAGAGGTAGATAGTAGTTTTACGAATAGTTTATATGATATATCTATGGTAATTGTAATTATCTCTTTAATTTGGCTAGCTTTAATAGCAACATTGCCAAATCCACTAAAAAAGAAAATTGTATATCTTAGCTTAGATGAAACAGATGAATCAAATCACAATAAACTAGATAGTTTAAATGGTTGTGATGAGTGGTATATCAATAATACAGAAAAAATTATTATTGTTAAATATGATGAAGAGATTACAAACGAAGAAGATATAAAAAATATTTTAAAATAAGTATTAATACACTGTTAATACTTTTATTATATAATATAATTAATATTATAAGATTTAGGACAATATATGTTTGAACGATTTTTAAGATTTTTTGTAGAAAACTCAAGAATGAACTACACACTTTTTGTGATGGTTTTTGCTGTTGGTATTTGGTCATATAACAATACCGCAAAAGAGATATTTCCAGCATTTGAACTTGATATGATATCTATAAAAGGTTCATATACAGGTGCAAGTGTTGATATCTTAGACAAAATGGCTGTTATAGAGATAGAAGACAATATAAAAAGTATAGAGGGTGTTGATGTAGTTTCAACTATTATTAGCCCTAGCCGTTTCTCTATCATTGTTGAGCTTAAAAAAGGTTACAATAAATATAATATATCAAATAAGATAAAAGATGCCGTTACACTTATAAAAGGAAATCTTCCTGATGATATGGACGAGCCAAGTGTAAATGTACTTGAACGAACAAAAGAGCTAATAGATATATCTTTAACATCATCAGAGCTTTCAACAGACCAAATGAAACCATTTGCAAATAAATTTAAAAGTAAAATTTTAACTATAAAAGGTGTAAGTGATGCTACAATTTTTGGAGATAGTGATCTATATTTTGAAGTATTAATTGATGAGAAAAAAATTACAGCATTAGGATTGAACCATAGTGAAGTTCTTATGGCTATCTCTACATTATCTTACATATTTCCAGTTGGAACCATTGAGGATAAAAATAAACATTTTTATATCTCTACACACAACGGTGCAAAACTATCATCTGATTTAGTAGATACAGTTATTAGAATTGGAGATAAAAGATTATATTTAAGTGATATCGCAACTATATCAAAAAAATATGAAGACTCAGCAACACTATATTCATTTAATGGAAAAAATGCTTTAAGTGTAGCTGTAACACAACAAGATACTGGAAGTGCTATAAAAATTGCAAATAGTATTTCAAAATTGATAGATGAAGTAAATATAGAAAATAAAAAAGCAAACAATAATATAACTATAGCAATAAGTGACGATAATAGTAAAAGGATAAAAGATAGATTAAATATTGTTGTTTCAAATATTATGCTTGGAATTATACTTATTACTATTTTAGTAGTTATTCTAATCAACTGGAGGATGTCGTTTATCATTGCGGTTGGAATCCCAACATCCTTTGTAATTGCTGCTGTTTATTTTTACTTTAGTGGTTATACTATAAATATGATTTCACTAGTTGGTGTTCTAATAGCCTTAGGAATTGTGGTCGATGATGCTATTGTTGTAAGTGAAAATATACAACAACATATAGAGTATGGAGTTGAACCAAAAGAAGCTGCAATTAAAGGGGCTTCAGAGATGGTAAAACCTGTCTCTATTGCATCTCTTACCACCCTATTTTCATTTTTACCAATTTTAATGATAAGTGGAACTATGGGTGAAGTTATGAAGCTTATACCTATTGCTGTTTCCGCTTTAATTGTTGCATCACTTATAGAATCATTTCTATTTTTACCAATACATGCAGCACATACACTAAAAAATGGTGCAAAAGTTACATCTTGGAAAACTGCTAATAAATACTATAGTGAAATAATACACTTTTTCATGAGATGGAAAAAAACTTTTTTAGTTTTATTTATAGTAATTGTTCCAGTTATGACTGTTGTAAGTTTAAAAAGCTCAAAGTTTCAAATGTTTCCAAAGTTTGACTCTACTGATGTCAAAATCTCTATGAAAGCAAATCAAAATACAACTTTAGAAAATGCTTTTAATATAGTTCAAGCGATTGAGAAAGATTTAATGGTTAAAAAAGATGATTTTTTTATAAAAAGTATAGATTCTGTTGCTGGATATAGAAGAGATAGTGGGAATACTAGTGAAAACTACCCTTATGTTATGTATATGACTGTTGAATTACAAGAACTAAAAGCAGATAACCCAATAGATAAATATATCACCCCTTATCTTAGTTTCTATTATGATGACACAAATAGAGATAGAACACAAAAGTCTCAACAAATTGCAAAAAGGATGCAAAAATTCTTAGATAAAAAAGATTATAAAACAAAATATAATCTAGATGATTTAGCAATATTGGAGAAAAAAGTTGGACCAATTAAGTCTGATATAAAAATAGGTTTAGTATCTCAAGACAATGATAAAATTGTCAAACATATAGATATCTTAACTAAACAACTAGAAACTATAAATGGGATAACAACTATCTCAAATACTGTAAAGTTTGGTGTAGATGAGATAAAACTAAAAGTTAATAGTTATGGTGAAAGCTTAGGTGTAGATGAGGCATATGTTGGACAATATTTATCAAATCTTTATATGTTAAAAAAAGTATCTGTATCTTTTGACAAAACAAATATGCTTGATATAAAAATACAAAGTAAAAACAAAGATGATTTTAAAAATTTTAAAAATAGTGAAATAAAATTAAAAGATGGAACAATAGTTAGACTAAATGAAATTTGTGAATTTAATGTTAAAAAATCATTAGAGAAACTTATCAAAGATAATGGTGAAACAAACTTTTATGTTTTTGCAAATGTAAACCCAGATATAGTGACAGCCAGTGAAGCATTGGAAAAACTAGAAGTGATACTTGAAAAAGTAAGGGAAGATAATGTAAAAGTTATACTAAAAGGTGAAGCACAAAAAAATAAAGAGTTAAAAGATGATATGATATTAGCTTCGGCACTTGCAATTATACTTATAATGTTAGCAATGCTTTATCTTTTTAACTCATTTAGAGAAACTTTTATACTTATGAGTATCATACCTTTTTCACTTTTAGGTGTCTTAATAGGGCATAAAATAATGGGGATAAATCTTAGTATGTCTGCTATGATTGGTGCGTTAGGTCTTGCAGGAGTTGTTATAAATGATGGTATTATTATGATGACATATCTTAAAAAAGCAAAAAACTTAGAAGAACTATTTTATAGAGCTACAAAGAGGTTTAGACCAATTATAATAACAACAGTAACAACACTTATTGGTATGAGTTCATTGATATTTTTTCCATCAGGTCAAGCTGTAATATTTCAACCAATTGCCATCGCTCTTGGATTTGGTCTTGCTTGGGGAACAATTTTAAACTTAATTTATCTACCTGTATTATATAGTTTTGTTCGTAAAATAAAATAGATGAGATATATATTATTTTTTTATATATCTATTGTAAATCTATTTGCAATTAGTTATGGTGAGCTTTTATTTAATGGAAACTGTATCACTTGCCATTGTAAAACTAAAAGCATCTCTGCTCCATCTATGATTGATATTAAACAAAGATATATTGATGCCTTTTCCAATAAAGATCAATTTATTAATTATATGACCAATTGGATAGAACATCCAAACAAAGAAACATCACTTATGCAAGATGCAATTACAAAATATGAACTTATGCCTGAACTTGGTTTTGATAAAGATACATTAAAACAAATCTCATGTTATATTTATAAAACAGATTTTAAACTTAATGGGTCAAATTAAATATATTATAAACATCTTTTCGATACACTCTTGCCTTACATTACATATTTAAATAACTAGGAAAAAAATTGTATAAAAAAATTATACTCATATTAACAATATCATTAAATCTATTTGCAACACAAACTTTTAAAGAGTTAAAATTTGAAGGTCTTACACAAATATCAGATGAAGTGGTACTGGAGACGATAAATCTTAAAGATAATCAATACACAACTAAAGAGACAAATAAAATAATCAATAAATTTTATAAATTTAATTACTTTAAAGATATTTGGATCACTGACAACAATAATACTTTAACAATACACTTTAAAGAGAAACCTTTTATAGCAAAAATAGAGATGACAGGTTATAAAAATAGAGATGATGAATTAAAAACTCTATATGACAGTATGGGTATTAAAAAAGGTACTATGTACACAAAAGAAAAATTAAATAGAGCAAAAAAAGCCCTCCATCTTGCACTTGAGAGAGAGGGATATATAAATTCTGTAGTTGAAGTTGAAGTTGAAAATATAAATGAGACAAGTGTAGCTATAAAATTTAATGTAAACAAAGGCGATGAGATAACTATCACTGACATTATATTTAAAGGTGCAAATAAATTAAATGCAGATGACTTTGAAGAAGTTATTGCAAACAAAGAATCTGATTGTTGTTTTACATGGTTTTTTGGTCAAAATGATGGAGAGATCAGTTTCGAACAATTAGAGTATGATAGTCATAGAATCAAAGATCTATATCTACAAAATGGATATTTGGATGCAAAAGTAACTGCTGCTTACTCTAAAGTTGATTTTAATACAAACACTGCAAATATTGAATATACAATTATAGAGGGTGTACAATACAAAGTAAATAATACAATCATATATCTTGATGAATCTATATTAAATATTGAAGAGATATATCCAGAATTAAAATTAGAAAAAGAAGATATTTTTAATATTACTCACTTACGAAAAGATCAAGAATATATAAAAACTCAAGTTGCAAATAAAGGTTATGCATTTACACAAGTTAATTTTGATATAAAACAAGATAAGGAAAACGACACTGTTGATATAGTTTACAATGTAGTTCCTGGAGACAAGGTATATATAAATGATGTAATCATATCAGGAAATAGCAGAACATTGGATAGAGTTATAAGGAGAAATGTATATCTAGCTCCTACTGATCTATTTAATCTAACTGATTTTAAAGACTCAAAAAGCTCTCTAAAAAGAACAGGTTTTTTTGAAACTATTAATATCAAACAAAAAAGAATATCATCTGATAAAATGGATCTAATAATAAATGTAACAGAAGCACCAACAGGAAATTTAATCCTTGGTGGTGGTTATGGTAGTTATGATGGTTGGATGATAAACGCTAGTGTAAATGATAAAAATATTTTTGGAAGTGGCTTGAATCTTGGATTTTCATTTGAAAACTCAAGTAAAAGTACTACTTATAAAATGTCACTATCAAACCCTTCTATTAATGATAGCAAATACAATGGTAATATAAATATTCATAAAAATGAATACATAGTTACAAGTGATGATCTTGAGATAGGTGATAAAACTACTAAAGAGGAAGGATTTGGACTTGGTATCGGTAGATCTTTAAGTAGACATGTAAGAGTTGGAACAAACTATGCTTATGATATCGCAGATGTAAATTATGAACATAATAGTAGTTTAAATTCTACATTTACTACAAGTTCAATCACTCCATATATTAGCTTTAACAATACAGATGATTATTTTATACCAAGATCAGGGATAACAACAGGCACTAGTTTGAAATATTCTGGTATTGGTGGTGATGCTGAATATATGCTTAGTGCTACATATTTTAAATATTATTATTCTTTAGAGGACTTAACTGATGCTGATATAATTTTAAGGTATAAAAATAGTTTAAAAGTTATCGAAGATACTGGAAATATACCAGATGATACTACATTTTATCTTGGAGGTCCTTCAAGTTTAAGAGGATATTCATCTTATGCTTTCCAACCAGTTGATACAGATAATCCGTTTAAAAAATATTTTACAAATACAATTGAGCTTAGTTTTCCTCTAATTCCTAGTGCAAAAATGAGATGGGCATTATTTTATGATTATGGTATGGTTGGTGAAGATAAATTTGATCAGATACAAAGAGCTGGTAAGGGTGTAGTGATCGCATGGTACTCGCCAGTTGGTCCTTTACAATTTATCTTTTCAAGAGCTGTTGATCCTGAACCAGGAGATAGAACATCAAACTTTGAATTTAGTTTGGGTACAAAATTCTAAAGCTATAAAAAGGTATAAGATATTATGAAACGATTAACAAATCAAGAAGCTTTAGATTTAATACAAAATGCCTCTTTAATAGAGCTTGGACAGATGGCAAGCAAAAGAAAACTTGAACTACATCCAAAAAAAATAACTACATTTGTAATAGATAGAAATATAAACTATACAAATATATGTTGGGTTGATTGTAAATTTTGTGCCTTTTATAAACATCTAAATGATGATGGTGCATATATATTAACATTTGATGAGATAGATAAAAAAATAGATGAACTTCTAGAGATTGGTGGAACACAAATACTTTTCCAAGGTGGAGTTCATCCAAAACTCAAAATAGATTTTTATGAAGATCTACTTGAACATATCTCTACAAAATACCCAATGATAAATATTCATGGGTTTAGTTCAATAGAGATAGACTATATATCAAAAATATCAAAACTTACATATACTGAAACTTTAACAAAACTAAAAGCAAAAGGTTTAGCTTCAATTCCTGGGGCTGGGGCTGAGATATTAAATGATAAAGTTAGAGATATAATTGCACCTAAAAAAATGGATGCAAAAGATTGGTTAGAGGTTCATAGATCTGCTCATAAACTTGATATAAAATCAACTGCAACTATGATGTTTGGAACTATTGAAACAGATGAACAAATCATTAGTCATTGGGATAAGATAAGAGAACTACAAGATGAGACAGGTGGATTTAGAGCATATATCATGTGGAGTTTCCAATCAGCTCATACTGAACTTCTAAAACAGATACCTGATATGAAACCAGTAAGTTCAAATCGATACCTAAGACTTCTTGCAGTTGCAAGGCTTTATTTAGATAACTTTCAAAATATCCAAAGTTCATGGGTAACACAAGGTAGTTATATAGGGCAAATGGCACTAAAGTTTGGTGCAAATGATTTAGGTAGCACTATGATGGAAGAGAATGTAGTAAGTGCTGCTGGAGTTACAAATAGTATGAATCAACAGCAGATGATAAAACTTATAAAAGATATAGGTGAAAATCCAGCAAAAAGAGATACTGCTTATAATACTTTAGAAAGATTTTACTAAATGAATAAAATACTTAAAACTTTACTTTTAACTATAATAATAACACAAGGGATGTTAATGTCAGCAACACTAAAAAATATAAATCACAACAATACAGATATACCAGTAATATTTGAGAAACACAACACTTTACCAATATTTAACCTTCAACTAGTTTTCCAAAATAGTGGATATATAAATGATACTAAAAATGCAGGTATTACAAATATTACTGCTAAAATATTAAATGAAGGTACAAGTAAAGATGGAGCAGTTAACTATGCTAGAAACCTAGAAAACAATGCAATTTCTATACATACTTCTACAGGTTTTGAAACATTTGTTATAGAGGTTAGTTGTTTAGTTAGTGAAAAACAACAAGCACTTAAATATCTAGAGCAACTTTTAAAAGATCCAAATATTACTAAAAAAACATTAAACAAAATAAAAAATCTACAAATAAGTAAACTAAAACAAAAAGAAAATGACTTTGACTATGTTGCATCAAAAACTCTAAAAAAACTTACTTATAAAGATACAGCTTTAGAGAATAGTAGCTCTGGTACACAAAAAAGCATAGAAAATATTAAACTAAAAGATATTAAAAATAACTTATCAAATATTTTAAATCTAGATAATCTTATTATAGTTGTAGGTGGGGATATAAAATTAAAAGAGTTCAGTAAAGATATTCATACAGTATTGAACAATATAAAACCGCAAGGGAAAACTAGATTCAATAAAATAAATATATCTAAAAAAATTGAAAATAAAATTATAAAAAAAGATACGCAACAATCATATATTTATTTCTCTAGCCCATTTGATATAGAAGTAGATTCAAAAGATAACTATAAATCAAAAGTTGCATCATTTATACTAGGTGGCAGTGGTTTTGGAAGTCGTTTAATGGAAGAGATTAGAGTTAAGCATGGTTTAGCTTATAGTGCTTATGGATATATAACAAATAAAAAATCGCACTCCCATTTTACAGGCTATCTTCAAACAAAACTTGACAATACTACAAAAGCTAAAAACATGGTATCTTCTATAGTTAAAGAGTTTGTAAAAAATGGTGTTACACAAAAAGAACTTGATGCTGCAAAAAACTTTTTAAGTGGTAGCGAACCTTTAAGAAGTGAAACATTTTCACAAAGATTAAACAGAGCATTTCATTTGTACTATCAAAATCTTTCTTTTGATTATCCTAAGGAAGAATTAGCTAGAATAAATAAACTCTCTTTGGAAGATTTAAATAAATTCATAAAATCGCACAAAGAGATTGAAAACTTATCGTTTTCAATAGTAACAAAATAAAAGGATAAAACATGATGAAAAATAGTAAAAAACTACTTCTAAGTAGTATCGTAACAAGTACGCTTTTAGCAAGTACCGCAAGTGCTGGAGTAATTCTTGATTTTGAAGCAGGTATAGGTACATGGAATGCAGCACCTAGTGGTTATGTAAACTATGGGAACAATATAGATTTAGAAAACGATTTAGGACTTGAAAGTTCTAACAATACATATATGTATGCAGATT
>JAYEIM010000028.1:0-3842 GCA_034660095.1 Campylobacterota bacterium
ACAAAAAATATAGTATGTGCAAAATGTGTATTTACTATATATGGTTACTCATTACCACTTAAAAGATATTCTGCAAGTAAAAACAAATTAATGCAAACAATAGAGTTTGCAGGACTAAGAAAATTTGATGAAAAAGCATTATATTTAAATAAAATTATACAAATACTCAAAAATCATTTAATCAATAGTTATATACCAAGAATAGATATAGCACTGGATTTTTTAAATAAACTACCAAAATGGATAGATAATAATATTAAGAAATTAAGACCAAAAATAGAGACTGTAAAAAATACTATTTATTTTATGGGAAAGAAACAAGAATATAGAAGTTCAACTATGGATATAAAGTGTTATCCAAAATATATAAAAGATAAATTGTCAAAAAAAATAATTAGATTAGAGTTTGTTTTTAAGGGTCGTTATACAAAAGGATTTCAATATAAAAATATTAAAAATCTGTATGTAAAAATAATCAATACAATTAAAAAGTTCACAGGATTAGATGTAACAATAAAGCCAATTTAACTTTATAAGTTATTGCAGAGTTAGTGGTTATAAAAAGAATATAAATTATGCCTCAAAAGCCATATTTTATATTGTATATATAGGTTATTAAATGAAACTTAAAATTTAAGTAAAAAAGGAAAATAAAATGCAACAAATAAATAAAATCCAAATAACAGATAAACTCTATCAAAATATTCAAGATAGAACTATTAAAATCAATACAACAAAAGTTGATTTGATAAGATTGTGGTTTGAGCAAGGATGTGATTTAATAGAAGTTCAAAATGAGTATAGCTGTACAGAAGAAGAGTTAAATAAAATATTTTCTATATCTAAAGGTAGTATATATAATTATATAAAACTAGCTAAAGATATTAGAATAAAAGAAATACTATACAATCCCCACCAAGTGGGCAAAGAAAGTGATAAAAGACTTGATAGATTTAATCAAAAACAATTATTAAGACTAACATCACTTGATGATATAGAATTTACAACAGCAATAGAAAAAGGTAAATTACCACCAATACCATCTGAAAAAGTAGAAGATATGAAACTATCATTGGAAGAGCAGATTGAACATAAGCAGCAACAGATTAAAAAGCTAAATAATGAGATAATTGAACTTAAAAAGAATATGGAAGATGATATTATTATAGATGTTGATATTGCTGATAATCATGAACTTATCAAATATGCAAAAATAGAAGAGTCATCTAAACAATTTATTAAAAAAAGAGTATCTCAAATAGATATTAGTACTGGTGAAACTCTATCAACTTTTGAAAGTTTAAGAGAAGCTAGTGATACAACAAGCTTTAGTCAATCATCTATAAGTAAATGCTGTAGTGGTAAACAAAAACAAGCACATGGTTTTGTTTGGAAGTATATCACTTAGTAGTACTATTTATTTATAAAACCTAAAACTCATGGGAGATTAAAAATCCTGTGAGTTTTTTATTTTTTATTTAAAGCTTCAACTAACTCTTTTAATTCATCTATATTTTGTTGAGCTTTATTAAGAGTATCTTCAAGAGCAAAACCTTGTAATACAATTTTGTATAAATTAGGTTTATTCTTTCGCCAATTCCTAAGTGTTACAGGTGTTATATTTAAATACCCAGCCATATCTCTTTGAGTCATTTTTAGCCTTTTTTACTAAAAATTTAACTTATATAAGTGTATAAAGCAACTAAATAATTATTAACTATTTTATGAATTAAATTGGTTAATATTTAACTACATTAGACTATAATAGTAAAATATTAACTATAAATAAACATAAAGAGAAACTTTGATAAAAACATTTGATAATAAAATAAGCCTTGTAGGTGATGATTTAAAACAATCTATTGATAAAAATAGTAAGTTAAGTATCGCTTCATCTATATTTTCTATATATGGTTATGAGAGTTTAAAAAAAGAGTTAAACAATATAGATGAATTGAGATTTATATTTACAGACCCTACATTTATAAAAACAGATGAAAAGAAAAAAGATACAAAATTTTTTGAGATAAATTCATCAAATCGTAAAAAAGCTATAAGTGGTTCAGATTTTGAGATAAATTTAAAAAATGAACTAAAAGGGCGAAACATAGCCAAAGAGTGTAAAGCTTGGATTGAGAAAAAAGTAAAGTTTAAATCTAATAAGCCAAATAGTTCTATACATTCTATGATGATACTTGAAAATTATACAAACATGGAAGAAAAATCTATTTATCTTAATATCAATGAATTTACTAGTGCAGGACTTGGCTATAAAAAAGATGATACTATTTTAGGTTCTGTTACTAAGATGTGTGATAGTGCTGCAACTAAATCGTTTCTTGATAATTTTAACAATGTTTGGAATGATGAAAATTTACTCAAAGATATTACAGATGAAGTTGTATCATATATCAGTAATCTATACAAAGAAAATTCACCAGAATTTATCTACTACTTAACCTTATACAATATCTTTGATGAATTTTTGGAAGATATAAATACAGATGAACTAGCAAATGAAAAGACAGGCTTTAAAGATAGTGCAATATGGAATATGCTTTATGACTTCCAAAAAGATGCTGTTATTGGACTGATTAATAAGCTTGAAAGGTACAATGGCTGTATATTGGCTGATAGTGTTGGACTTGGTAAAACATTTTCAGCACTCGGTGTTATAAAGTATTATCAAGAGAGAAATAAATCTGTACTTGTACTATGTCCTAAAAAGCTTGGAGACAACTGGAAAACTTTTTTAAATAACTATGATGATAATCCACTTTTAAAAGATAGATTTAATTATGATGTTTTATATCATACAGATATTTTAAGGAAAAATGGAGAGTCAAATGGGCAAGATTTATCAAGGGTAAATTGGGCTAATTATGATTTAATAGTCATAGATGAATCACATAACTTTAGAAACAATAGTGCAAGAAAAGAGAAAACCACTAGATACCAAAAGTTATTAGATATTATGAGGACAGGAGTTAAAACAAAACTTCTTATGTTAAGTGCTACACCTGTAAACAATAAATTTACAGATCTAAAAAACCAATTAGCTTTAGCTTATGAGGGGCAAACAAATAAAAAAGATGCAAAATTAAATATTGATGGTTCAATAGATAGTATATTAAGAAAAGCACAAGTGATTTTTAATTATTGGTCTAAACTTCCTGCTGATAAACGAACAACAAAAAAGCTACTAAATGAACTAAACAAAAATTTTGATTTCTTTAAATTGCTTGATAGTGTTACTATGGCTAGAAGTAGAAAACATATTGAAAAGTATTATGATATAGATACTATTGGTAAATTTCCCACAAGATTACCACCAAAATCACAAAACTGTAATATTTCAGAGCTTAAAGATATTATGAGTATAGATGAGATTTATCAATATTTATCATCTTTTAATATGTCAGCTTATAACCCTTTTTCATATATTTTTGAAAGCAAAAAAGATTTTTATAGCAAAAAATATGATAATGAGATAAATGAAAATTCAACATTAAGACAAGAGAATAGGGAGAAAAACTTAAAAAAACTTATGAGAGTTAGTTTTCTAAAAAGACTTGAAAGTTCAGTTGATAGTTTTAGAATTACACTAAATAATTTTATACAAAATATTCAAAACACTATAAATAAAATAGATGATTTTGAAGCTGGTAAAATATCAGGGGATATTGTAGATATAGATAGTACAGATATAGATACAGATGATGAAGATTGGCTTGATGATGATTTTAGTATTGGTAAAAAGGTTAAGATAAATTTAGCAGATATGAATACTTTAGGTTGGAAACAAGACCTACAAAATGATTTAGAAATAGCTTTACATATTT
>JAYEIM010000029.1:0-3835 GCA_034660095.1 Campylobacterota bacterium
TTTCACAAAAACTTGGATTGTTGACACGAAAAACTTATGATTTAAAATCTGCTGTTTTAATATCTAAAAAATTAAGAGAGTTTGATTGTAATGACCCTATAAAATATGACTTTGCTATTTATAGGCTAGGACAAGAAAAACAACTCTAATTATATACATCTAGCTACTAACTACCTTTAATACTACTACTATAATAAATACTAAAGATATAAATAGATACAATTACACATAAAAAGCTACAGAAAAGGACACCTGATAGGACACCTAAAAGGACACCTCTAAGTTTAAGGAAATAAAATGGAAAAGTATATAAGTATCAAAATATCTAATAAAGATTGTAAAGGGATATATCTTTTAACAGATTTAAATACCAAATTTATTACAACAGCTGATGAAGCAAATAAAATAATTGGTTCAACTTTTAAATTACAACTTAGAGTAAAAGTTGGTATAAAAAGAGGTAAAAAAACTTACAGTTTTAATAAGAAACAAAAAACATTTTTAAAAGCCTTGGAATATGTTGCAAGCCAAAGAAAACAAGTTAGAGATGATTTAGAAGAAAAAGGAACATTGCGACCAAAGAAGATAGTTATTGAAGAACCCAAAGTTATGGAAACTTTTTTAGATCTAGCAAATAGATATATAGAAACAAAATCAATATCAGCTAGACCATCAACTATTCAAAACTACAATACAACACTTTTTAAACATTGCAAGCCTTTACATGATTTAGCTATTGAAGATATTACTCTTGATGCTGTTCAAGATATAATCAATGAACAGATGAAGATTAAAGCACCAGCAACTGTATTTATGTTAGGGATTACACTTAAAACATTTGCTAATAAAGTTGGATTGGATTTAAGTGGGTTAGAGTTACCAGAATTTGATAATAAGGTTGAGTACACTCTAGGTTTAGAAGATACAAAAAGAATTATAAAAGCTATGAGAGAATATTCAAGGTTACCTATTGATGGTGAAGCTGTATTTCAATACCCAGAAATTAGAAATATATTTGCATTTTTGCTTACAGGTCGTAGAATAAGTGAAGTGTTAGGATTGAAGTATTCAGATATAAATTTTGAAACAAATGTATTTAGAATACCATCAAATAGAGCTAAAGGTAAAAAAGAGTTAGTTTATAATTTAGACAACTATTTAATAGAAGCAATTCAACGACAAGCAGATGCAAATAATGTAACTGATATGACGGTCGATAGAAGAATTTTTACATATACTAAAGAAACACCTAGAATACATTTTCAGTCATTATTAAAAGCATTAGGTATTCAAAAACTAAGACTACATGATATAAGGCATATGTTGGGTTCTACATTGGTTCAAAATGGTGTGCCAATAGCTGATATAAGTGTAATGTTAGGGCATAGTAGTATTGCTATTACAGAAGAGAGATATGCAAATAAAACAAAAGACCAAGCTACAAGAGCAACTAATGCTTTAAATAGATTAATAGGAGAATAATAATGTCATCAAATAGTATTAAAAAAGATTCCGATAAGGTAGCTACTAATATTCAAATAGATCTCTTAGGAACAAACTGTTCATTGAAAAAATTCCCAAGGGATAAAGTAAAAAGAGGTATGGTACATGAAGAACAATATGTTTCTGATGATGATTGTATAGATGCAATGTGTCATATTTTAAGAGAAGATTATTTACTTAAAGAATTTAGACCAAATAGACTTACAGGTCGTGGTGCAGATAAAGATAAAATATCAATAAAAGATAACTTATTGAGTGATGACTTTGATTTGTTAGAGAAATATGCCCCTAAACTTTTTAATACATTTGATGAACCAAATGAATTGGAAAAAGTAATGACATTATTAATTGCTCAAGTTAATTCATATAGGCATTGTATAAAATTCAATAAAAAACAAAGAGAAGAATACGAGAAAGAACAAATTATTTCTAAAAAAAAATCATTAGAATATAAAATAAAAATATTTCAAGATGATATACAAAAAATTATTAATACAATTGTGGATAAAAATTATATAAATCCTTATGATCAGGAACTTGCTGATAGAAAAAATAATTTATTAAAAGAATTGAAATTAGCTCTAACGTGTCCAAAAATATATATTCATAGTATAGATGATAAATCATCAAACTGTACAATCAATGATGAACCAGTTTGTGATAAAAAAGCAATAATGGGTTATCTTAAAATGTTAAATTTACCAAATAAAAGTACAATAATAGAAGAATTTTATAAAAAAATTATTTAGTATTTATACTTAACTCTTACTCTTCCCCGTTATCGGGGAAAACCTATAAACTCACTTGTTAAAATTCCTATAACAAAATATAAAAGCATATAAACAACTTTGTAATTAACATTACAATACAAACCTTTTATATTTTAAATCAACTAGGAGTACACAATGAGAAACTCATCGGAAAAACCAAACGCAATTCAAACTATCTCAATTGAGAGAACCACTACAGACTATAATAGTCTTCTTCCAAAAGGTGTGATTTTTAATCTTGCAGAGATACAAGATATGAAAGCTATCAAAATATCAACAGCAAAAAAGCTTATATCAAATGGTGAAATTGAAACTGTAAAAATTGGAAATAAAATACATGTTTCTAGAATAGAACTTGTTCGATTTTTAGAATCTAATACATCTAAATATTAAGATATAAAACTATGAATAATTTCAATAGTAGTTAATAAACCTTACCATCAAATAAGTTTATTTATAAGTTGATAAAGTGTAATAGTTTAGAAAACAAATTATACTTAATATTCTTATAAATATCACTTAAAACAATCAGTTACACAGTTTTAATAAAAAATAAAAAGCACCTAATGCAGGAGAATAAAATAATGCATAAAATAAAAGCATTGCCACCAAAAGATAATAAACATAAGGCTGGATATATAGATTCATTAATTCTTAAAGATAGAAGTTTTGAACATATATTTAAAGATAAAAACTACTTTAAAATAGAAATCATTAAAGGTATAGGATTTAAAGAACTTTACAGATGGATTCAAGAGTTTGGCAAACAACTCAATAGAAATATTTGTGAAGCTAAAATTGTACATTGGTATAAAGGCAAAATACACTTAGCACTTGTAAGATATACAGCAAATATACATATGCAAAATTTAATATTTGCAGGAATCAATGGATATACAGAAAAGTCAGTTTTATTAAAAGAACTATTATTAAGTTTAATAGATGATTTACAATATTGTTATGTTACAAGAGTAGATGTAGCAAAAGATTTTATTGGTAAAACACCATTATCTGTTATGAAAAGATTAGCAACAACAAGGGAGAAAATCTTACATTATAAAAATTCAATATATTTTAAAACACTAAAAGAAAAAAAATCAAATACAAGAATAAATGCTATTGAATATGATAAAGCAAAAAAAGATAAGTTGCCAATAAGACTTAGAAGAGTAGAAATTTCATATAGAGGAGGGTATTTAAAAAATGTAATGTTAAAAGATTTATTAAATGAATTTTCAAGGATTGAAAAGAGTTTTAAATCTTTTACTAGTGACACAATGAAAATAATGTCACTAGAGAGTTTATAAGTTGTTAGGATTGTAATTAATTAATAAAACAAGCTTTAATCTAGTATTTATATGGCTTAACAAGGATTATAAAGAATAGCTTAAATTTTATATGAAAAACGAGGAAACAAAGATGAAAAATGAAATAAAAATAACAGATAAACTCTATCAAAATATTCAAGATAGAACTATTAAAATCAATACAACAAAAGTTGATTTGATAAGATTGTGGTTTGAGCAAGGATGTGATTTAATAGAAGTTCAAAATGAGTATAG
>JAYEIM010000030.1:0-3834 GCA_034660095.1 Campylobacterota bacterium
TTTTCATAGTGTTATTATAGTTTCCATTCTAGTCATATTTTGTCTATATATCTATTTATTATATATATTTCAATATCCATCTCTTGCATATTTCCAATAATGATAAAACTTTTTCTGATTCTTTGTGTTCTATTTTAATATTATGACTACCACTATTTTCTTTTTCTATATCTAGTCCAGTTGCAATTAAAGTTATCTTTACTTCATCCTCTTTCATAGTATCATCCCAAACTGTCCCAACTATACATTTAGTTCCTAAATCTGCATTTGTTTTTATATGATTCATTAGTGTTTTTGTTTCATGTATTGGATAGTTTGGATGTGATTTTATATGTATAAGAATTGATTTTGCTCTGTTTATAGATTCTATATTTAATAGTGGAGAGCGTATAGCTTCTTTTAAAGCATTTAGACCTGCCTCATCACCTGACTTACTTCCTATTCCTATGAGTGCTTGTCCTTTTTTAGTTAGCGTTGTACTTATATCTGCAAAATCTATATTGATATTTTTTCTTTTATAGTGAAGTATCATCTCACAAATACTATGAACAGTATCAAATAATACATTATCAATAATTTTAAAGCTTTCTTCCATTCCAGTTTGATGAGGAACAATATCTAAAATTTTGTCATTATAGATTACTATATAAGAATCAACATATTTTTTTAATTTTATAAGTGCGTCATCTGCAATAGTATCTCTACCTATCTCAAAATCAAATGGCATAGTAACAACAGCAATACAAAGTATTCCTAACTCTTTTGCTGCTCTTGCAACAATAGGTATAGCTCCAGAACCAGTTCCTCCACCTAAACCTGCACAAATAAATATCATATCTGATTCATTTAATTCACTTATTATCTCACTATAGCTCTCTTCAGCTGATGTTTCTCCAACTTGTGGATTCATACCAGCACCTAAGCCTTTAGTTGTTTTTACACCTAATTGTATTTTAATAGGTGCATTTGATTCATTTAATGATTGACTATCAGTATTAGCAGATATGATTTTAATTTTATATCTATTTTTTTCACAATAGTTATCTATCATATTACATCCACCGCCACCTATTCCTATAAGGGTAATTTTTGCTAAGTTATCACCTAAATCAGGATTTTGTACAACTTGTATTGATATATCATCAAAATTAAATTCTTTTTGTTCTATATTATTTTTCATGTTTTAATGCTTTATCAGATTTTTTAAAACAATATGTTCCCATTTTTTCATTTGTAAATGTCATAATACAAAGTGATCCTGGATCAGTTAAAGGGGTAAACTCATATACTCTTACATTATAACCCTCTGTTTCAATACTATATTGGGCATCTGGATTAATTGTTTTATTTTTCCAACTCACTACTTGTGACCAAGTCATTCCTGCATTTAGATATACTATTGAGATTAAAATTGTTGCAATAACTTTCATATTTACTCCTTGATTTGGTTTAGTTTTTCTCTATTATATATCTTTTCACTTGATTTTACCCTTGTAATTTGATTGAATCCTATGTAAATCTTTGTTTTATCTTTTTGATTTTTGTAGTTCATAATTATAGTTTAGTCTTTCTTCTTGTATTTATTTTTCTTTTCCATCTTTACGAATAGATAACTGTGGTATATCAACACTATTTTTTTGTCTTGATTTTTCAATAGTCTCTTCAAGTCGAATCTCTTCTACTAATATTCCAGTTTCCCAGACTCTTTGATATACATGATTGTCACGCTTTATATATTCTATACCATTTTTATATACTAGATTATTTTCATTATCCAAAACTTTTTTTCTCTTAGTTTGTTTTGCTTGATTATTATATGGTTGTTCTGCTTTTTTAGGATAACTTTTATCTATGCTATTATCTATACTTGTAAAGGTTTTATATAGTAATAGTATCAACAAAAGCAATATCAAAATTGCTAGAATAATTTTAAAAATATATATTAATTTTGTTTTTCTATTCTCAAATTTTAATTTATATGATTGCTCTTTTGATGCCATTGTAATTCTATATGCCATATCATCTATAAGTTGATTATGCAACTGTGTACTTATCATTTTGAACTCCATTATATGAATTGAATTTTAATTTAGATTTTTTATCACTATTTTCATAATTATTAAGAATATTTGCTAAATCTTTTGGAACTGTACCATCTTTGGTGATTTCATTTAACTTGTTTAGATCAAGCCCTGTTGGTATTACAACTAACTCTTTTTGAATAATTGGCTTTTCAATAATCTTTTCAACAACAATCTCTTTTTCAATGATATGTGGAACTTCTACTTCCACTTTTACTATCTCTTTTCCATCTTTATATACTGTTTTTTCTATCTCTTTTACAACTTCAACTTCTTTTTCTATCTCTTGAATTTTAACTTTTCTATTTCTTGTAGATATTAAGTACCCTATAGCTTTTCGTATATGTAAAACAATAGATTTCAATAGACCTATTACAGTTTCTTTTTTTAAGTTTTTTTGTTTTTGCAACTCATGCTTTTGTTTTCTTAACTCTTTTGCCTCATTAGTATTAGAAGCAACAAATGCAACAAATAATATATAAATTGGATATATTGCAATTGATAATAATAAAACATAAGCTCTTTGAGGTTCACTTATAGTAAATCCAAATAAATTATTCATTGTATTCATAAGACTTATATGCAGTAAGCTTTCATTCTCTTTGTTATCAAGTTGTACTTTATTTTCTCTTTTAAAATCAGCAATTTTTTCATCTATAGTCTCTATCTTATTTTGAATAGAACTAATATATTTATCATTTTCTATTAGTCTATTTTTTGTAGATTTTATTGTAAGAAGATGGTTGTTTAAAGTTTGTTTAGATAGTTCTAAAGAATCTGTTGCAACATTTTTTCTTGCTATACAATCTTTTGTATCACAGTTTTGACCATTATTCCATATTGTATCATTTAATTTTCTAGTATTTTTGTTATATAGTTTTTGACTTATTTCTAATTGTTTCTCAAACCTAATTAAATCAGTATTGATATTTTTTTGTTGCTCTTTTAAATAGATAAGTTTTTTATCCAAATTATTTTTTATTTGAATATCTGCTATATTTGATGCTTTATTTGTTTCAACAGTATGGTACTTCTCTTCAACCATTCCCCAAATAGTTTGATCAATTCCAACTGTAGCTATTAACCACATCATCATCATAGCAAAAAATAAAAATATATTGATACTTTTCTCTTGATTGACATAGTTTGAGAACTTTACAGTTGTCATTGCTATCATTGCAAACTCTATAACTACAAATAATCCAACAATCATCCAAATAGGTTCAGTAGAATTAGGACTACTAAAAAAATGATTGTATCCATAACCACCTATAACAATAATTGCCAATGCAAATAATATCTCAATGGCAACCAATATTCCAGACTCTAATTTATTTTTTTGTGTATCAATCATTTTATCTCCTTAGTGTATATTTACATCAATATATTCATTGATATTATTTTTGTCCAATATAAATAGATTGTCTCTATCTACTTCCATCATCTCATCATAAATACTTTTTGATGCTCTTATATAGTTCCAGTAACTTATATAATCTTTTTTTGTTTTTCTTATACTTGCTGTTGTATCTTTTACTCCAGGTATATATGGTCTATGAAGTCCTATAATTGCTTTATCTTCTAGTGATTTTTCTTTTCCTGCAAAGTAAACAAAACCACATGCGGATAAACATCTCATCTCTTTATCTACCCCTGTATTCCATCTATTTTCATATACATATGATCCTATTTTCATAGCAGTAGAAACCAAACCACCATTTGAATTTATTTTGATCTCTTTTGCAGTTGATGA
>JAYEIM010000031.1:0-3808 GCA_034660095.1 Campylobacterota bacterium
CATACCTATAGGTTGACTAACAAATGCTATATTTCGCACAAGTTTAGTTTGCCCCGTAGCATAAAATATACTACCACTTAACTGCCCATAAGTTTGATGTATTGGATAAAAAGCCATAACAACAAGTACTAAATAAGCATCTGCAAATTTTTCATCTGTAAATATAGCAAGTAGATTTTCACTTTGTATTGATATAAATACACCAAAATAAGCAGCCAAACTATAAAGCATAGGGATATATCTAAAAAATAACTTTCTCATCTGCTCCATATCTTTTTGTTCGTATGATTTAGCAAATTCTCTTGTGATGATTGGGGTCATAGAACTTGTAAATATAAAGCACATAGCAGCTAAACTATAAGCTAGTCCATAAAATCCTGTTTGTTCACTTCCTGCCATCGTTTGAAGTAACCATATATCAAGAATACCAACAATCAAACCAATAATAGAATAAACCAATAATGGATGACAATATTCTATAAACTCCCTACTTAAATTGAGAATTGAGAATTGAGAATTGAGAATTCCTTGAAATATACCTTTCTTTATAAAAAGCCAAGATAGTACAGCTAAAAAAGAAAATAAAGCTATATAATGAAAATAAAAGTAACCATCTAAATCAAAAGCAGTAAAATAAACAAAATATAAAAGCAACAAAAGAGATAAAACCTTATGTCCTATTTTGATAAGCTCAACAGATACAGTCAAAGCATAAGCATCAGAGATTTTGATAAATATCTGAGTAAACCAAGTGAAAAATCCAAAGAACAATCCCATATAGATATATTCATTTGGTATATCAGGGAGTATATTTGATGTATAACCAAAAATATTAATTATAAATATAAACATAGATACTATAAATAATACAACTAAAGAATATATAAAATAAAATGAAATCAATTCTTTTCTAGTATGTCTAGCAGAAAGCTTAGTAAAAAAAGCTATAGAACTACCCATATCCAAAAAGCCAATAATCTTCATAAAAAAATCTTGTAAATATACAAACTGTCCATAAGCAATAGGACCTAAAGCTTTTGGTACTATTGCTATGAGTATTGCGCCTATTATACCACTTATGATACTTGCAAATAATTTGAAACTGTATCTTTTTTTTAGGCTATCTTCGTGCATATTATTTATCACCAACTTCCCAATAGCCTGATTTCGTACTTCCCACTCGTTTAAGTTTGCCATCTTTTTTTAAGTTTGCTATATGCTCTTTTATGGTTGCATCACCCTTGCTTAAAATACTCATTAAATCTTGTTTTGTATATTTAGGATTTTTGTTTAAAAGTCTTAATATTTTATCTTTTGTGGTTTCTTGGGTGGTTTCTTGGGTGGTTTCTTGGGTGGTTTCTTGGGTGGTTTGATAAAATGTAGTTATAACAGCAGTCCATTCATACTGAAATGTTGGCTTTGGTAGTCCATAACTTATGCATTGGTTGATAATATTTAGTGTTCCTCTCCCCCAGTTTTCTATGAAACCACATTTATAAAATATTGTTGCCATAGTTGGATTGAAAGGTTTTGATTGGTGAGGTTTATCAAACTTATCAATAGGTACTTCATCACTCAAGGTTGCACCATTATACATCACAAGTTTATCGTCATATACTTTTATTTGTAGATTTGAGGTATTTGTATAGTCTCTATGTATGAGTGCGTTAATAACAGCTTCTCTTAGTGCTTCATATGGGTATTCTAAGTTTTCCCTTCTATGCATCCCCTCATAAGATATATAAGCTTTAAGATATTTGAGTCTCAATACATCCATGATCTTATCTACCTGGTCTATAAGATTTCCCTCTATTATATCACTACTTTGAATATCAGTCTCACTTAAAAATCTACCTATTTTAGAATGTGATTGTATATAGTATTTTTGAGGATTTTTAGCAAAAAGTAAAATAGCTGCCCGTTTTAAATAGATTCCATCATAAAGATTGAGTTTTTGAAGTAGTTGTTCTAGGTTATCTTCATTTTGAATATTTGGTACTCTATCTTTAGCTAATCTTTTAAATTTTTCAACAGTACCTAAATCTATCTCATCCAAAGTGAAATTATCTTCAGCTATATCATCCCAAGTTTTGCCATATTTTTTGAGTAAAAAGTTTGTAAGATTTCCACCATTTAGCTCAATCGTATTGCTTCCACTTCGTTGATAAAATTTACCATTATAAGAAACAGGGGCATATGTTTTTTGTACTATGATTTCAATATATTCTAAGTTTTCATCTTGCTTTATATTGAGATTTATTATAATCCCTAATCTATTATTAATCTTATTTGGTAGGGTTTCTATTATAGTTTTTTTATTTTTAAGTCCTACGATATTAGAGTCATCATCTATACCTAAATATAACATACCACCATCAGTATTTGCAAACGCACAAATAGTTTTAAGATATTCATCTTTCCATACCTGTTTAAACTCGGTTATCTGTGATTCAATAATATTTAAAAATGACATAATGACCCCTGCCTTATGATACTTGCAAATAGCTTGAAGCTGTATCGTTTTTTTAGACTATCTTCCATTTAATTCTTTTTCAAGTATCTCTGTAACTACTTGTTTTGTATCACATTTTTTAGAAGAATAGTATTCTATAATATCGTCATACCTTTTTCTGTTTTTAGTAATATCTTCTATGTTTAATACCTTATCTTCTAAATCATTCACAGTATCTACAAGTATAAACATCTTTTTCATATCTTCTATTGTCCCTTTTGGAAGAGGTAAAGGAGCTGTATTAAATAATATAATATCTCTTTTGTAGTGTAGATCTCTATTTATAAATTCTGATGAGAAATAATCACTTATTATATATTTTGATTTTTGTATTAATTTTTGAATTGGAACTGAAAATTCTATAGTTACATTTTTATATTTTTCACTTAATTCTAAAAATGGAATATAAAGCATAGTACCAAGCATAATACCAGGTTGTATTTTAATACATATCTTTTTATCTTTAAATTTTGTTCCAAATAGTTCTATAATTTGTTTATGTCTGGTGTAAATATTATTTGCATCTACAGAAAGATTATTTACCTCACTTCCAACATATGTTCCAGTATATGAATAGCTAGTGCAATAGGTAATATACAAAAAATCATATTCATCTTTTTGCTGAATGATTGGGTAATTAAAATTAATACTGCCAATAGAATAAACTTGTTTCGCACCCTTTTTTTCAAATAAATCTTTAGTAAAATCATTTAACACTAAATTTATATCAGCAGGATATATTTCATTATATTTTAGAAAAATATTTTCTTGTAAATAACTTCCGTGTTGTATAAATATATTAGGTATATTATTTGCTTTATTTGAAAGTAACTCTATATATTTAGAATAATTTGATAAAAATGAAAATGCTTTAATTTTAGCTGAAGTTCTATTTATATTCTTAAATTTTGTCTTAAAAATTTCTACAATACTTTTATATCTTTCATAAAAAAATGTATCATTAATAATACTATCTACCTCCACAATCAATTCATTTACTTCTTTTTCATCAAGCATATTATTTGTTTCAATAGGTTTGATTTTACTAAATAGATTATTAAAATTAGACATATCATAAGCTAAAGACAACTTGTCTTTCAGAATATATTTTGATATGACTTTTGAAAATAAATTTTTAGAATATCGTATTTTAGAATATTTATCTAAGTAATTATTTTTTTTATAAAAGTCTTTATCTTTATTCGATACTAAAATTAGTTCATCTATTAAATCACTACTTGCAAAGTAATTCTCTTCTAAAAGTTTATTGTTAGTATTCTCAACATCAGATATATA
>JAYEIM010000032.1:0-3796 GCA_034660095.1 Campylobacterota bacterium
TAGTGGTTATAGATAAAAGATTAAGAATATAAGAATTGGATTTTGAGGAAAAGTTCATAGTATTATTAAAAACGAATTCAAAGATTATTCTTTACAATAATACTATGTACTTTTCTTCTATTTACAAGAAAAGGTTTAATAAAATGTATCATTTTGGTAATGATGTATTTATAGTGGTTATAGATAAAAGATTAAGAATATAAGAATTGGATTTTGAGGAAAAGTTCATAGTATTATTAAAAACGAATTCAAAGATTATTCTTTACAATAATACTATGTACTTTTCTTCTATTTACAAAAAAGTTGTTTTAATAGTTCTCTCAAATCATTATCATTAAAAGTTAAATATTGTATTAGATCTTTATTATTGTCAATCTGTCTTTTTATTTTTTTGTCCGAAGCATTATTAATATTATCATTTTTGTTGTTGTCATAGATATTATCAGGATCTTTTATAATTCTAAATTTATCAAACTCAGATTTACAAACATTTAAAATATCTTCTATATCATCACTTAGTTTATACTTGTGTTTTTGTGTATCTTTGTATTTTGTTTTGATTGCTGATTTAGAAGTTTTCCAGTTTCTTATTTTGATTGAGACTGTTGTTTTGTCTAGTGTCGTGGCAAAAAAAGATTTATCGTTTGTTTTATTATAGTAAATATTATGCGTACTCGGATTATGGTGTTGGTAAGTAATATATGTAGAACTAGTGGTTATATAAGGATAAAACATTAATTTATCATTCTTTGATGAGTTATTACTGTTTACATCGATGATAATTTTGTTATTTTCATATTCGTTTTTAGGTATTTTAAATACTAGATTATCTTTTGATTTTTTTTCTATTTCAAAATGTTCCAAAATCTCTTTATTATGAGATTCTATTAAATTTGATATACCTTGCAGCTCATATGACTTACAATAAATTTTAAGATTCATTGAGCCTTTTTGTTTTTCTGGTTTTGATTTGTTTGTATCAATCGGATTATTAAAGTCCTCATATATTTCATATTGTTCTTCTTCACGTCTTAAATCTAAAGATTGTAGAGTCCCATATTTTTCATCATCACTATCATAATGTATATATTCATCAAGTTCCTCTTCGAATTCTCCATCTTCTAGAGATTCTTGAAATGATTTTGATATTTCATCTGTTATAATTAAGTTTTTAAAAAAATTTGGAGATGTTGTTAAATCAATTTTTTCTACAATTTGATTTGTATCAAAAAGGGGAATAGTTGCAATGTAATCATTGAATTCACATGTATATAGTTTATTTATCTTATTTGGTAAAAATGTCTTAAAGTATTTATTGTTATAAGTTCTCTTAGTAGCAAATTCTATGATTTTTAAATTATCATGTGAACCAAAGAATTTTTGAGAGAAAGATATCTCTTGAATAACTGATTTATTGAGTAAATTATTTGATTTTAAATATTGTATTACTTCTTTACAGTATTTATATCTAATAGATACTGCATCAGTAGAATATGTAGATTTTCTTTTATCAAAAGCTTCTTTTTGTTTTTTAGTTAAATCTTTTATAATTGAATTGCCATATTTACTGTAACTAGAAAGTGCTTTAAAGTTAAATGCATAATAGTACTTATCATTATTAGTATTGCTTGAGATATTAATCGATAAAAAAGTAACGGGATCTCTTTTATCTAGAGAAAATGAATTTGGTACTCCGTCAACATATCTTGAATATAGGTTTAGTTTTATTGTTTCTAGTAAATCATCTAGTTGACTTTTTTCTTTAACATGAACAGTGAATTTTAAACCGTCTATATACATAAGACCAATAATATTATTATTTATACCATCATACATAAAGTAATTTTATCAAATTATGGCAAATTGTTAGCTTTTAGACTCTAATATTTTATTAACTTTTTCCAAATTACTCAACCTTTCCTCTTCATCAACTTCAATAAACTTAGTATAAACTCCAAGAGTAATATCCAAGGATTTATGCCCTAAAGTTTTTGATACCCAAGTAATATCTACACCATTTTTTATCATCATACTTGCAAAAGAGTGTCTTAGTTGATATAAGCTTCTCACATCAATATCAAGTAGTTTTAATCGCTTTTTAAAATTTAAGTTAATGATGTCATGAGAGTAAAACATTTTCTTTTCAGAACTTATAAAAATAGATTCAAAGTCTTTAGTTATTTTAAATTGCTCTTGTAATGCTTCATAAGCTCCTTGTAACATATCAATACAGCGAATACTCGTTTGAGTCTTAGGTAAACCAACCTTACCATTAACGATTGTTTTATTGATAGTTATAGTTCTTTTTTTGAAATTAATATCATTCCATGTTAAAGCTATTATCTCTCCTGGTCTCATACCTGTGTAATACATAAGCTGTATAAAATTAGGCACGTATGTTCCATCATTAACTGAAGTTATTCGATGAATCTCTTTTTGTGTAAAAGGATTAATAACATCATTGCCATTTTCTAAACTCACTGTTTTTGTCATCAAAGGAGCTGGGACATTATCAAATGGATTTTTACCAATTATCTCATTTTGCAATGTTCTTGTAAAAATACCATAAAAAATACTTCTGTATTTTTTTACACTACTTGGATTGTACTTGCTAATAAGTCTATTCTGCCAAGCTTCTAGTTCCATTGGTTTAATTGAATCTAGTTGTCTGCCTTTGAAGTAAGGGAGTATATGTCTTGTATAATTACTATAGTTTCTATCATAAACATGAGGTCTTACTTTTTCTTTATGAAGTACGAAATGATTATCTGCAAAATTTTCTAAAACAGTATCTTTATCAGATACTATTATATTGCATTGATTATTGTATTGAATTGATTGTAATTCTTGAGCTATCTGAGGTAATAATTCATTTTTTACAACTATTAAATTCTTTTTAGTAGATTCGAGTCCAGTAGTTCTATTTTTTCTTTTGTCTTTTACATTAAATGCAATATGCCATTTATTATATTTCTCTTTAATAGTAAACTTTGTACTAAGAACTGTTACATATATATTTTTAGATATTTTCATTATACAACCCCTCTTAAGATACTTGATACAATAGAATTATTTACTCTTTTTGGAATTTTTAAATCTTCTTTTAACTCTTTAGTAATAACACTAGGACCTTTTGTTTTAAATTCAACTATAGCTTTAGAAATAAAAACAATTTTTTTATTATCTTCTTTATAGTAGTGTTCATCCAACACAAGCTTCCCATCTTTAATATAGTTATAAACAGTTTTCTTAGATTTACCAAGAAACCTTGCAACATCTTTGTAGGTAGTTAAGTTATCAGATTGTTCTAAATGTAATTCCAATAACAACTCCATATTTTTTTCCAATTTATTTATTTTTTGTAGTAGTTCTTCTAACATGAGAACTCCTTTGTATTATATTTAATAAAAAGTGACAAAACACGTTTAAAATAGTGAGTTGTATTTTTTATCATATATATTTGTTAAGAGTTTAAATTTTTTTAGTGACAGAAAATACCCAGAGCAATGATATCACCTCAAACTATGCAATGTTTTAGTACAATTTTGAATAGATATTAAAAAGATAAGTGTTTCAGTTTAGATTATTTTTGGTACCGTTTTGGTACCGTTTATAACAAAAAAGCCTTAGAAGCCTTATAAACAAAGGGATTAGAGTATGCAGATACGGGTTTATTATGAAGATACAGATGCGGGTGGTATAGTATATCATTCAAATTATTTGAAATTTTGCGAAAGAGCTAGAAGTGAATTTTTCTTTGCTAAAAATATGTTGCCAGTTATTGATGGTGCACATT
>JAYEIM010000033.1:0-3795 GCA_034660095.1 Campylobacterota bacterium
AGCTATTATAGCAATAGGACAACAGTTGGTTGAGGTAGTTATTAGTAATACAGAAGTAGAAAATCTTAAAATAGGACAAAATGTAAGAGTTAGTACAAAAGCTTTTAGTCCAATGATACAACAGTAATTGTAAGATGATGTAAATTTATATAAAAACCATTATCAAATACAATTTTAGATAAAATAACTAATGAATTTAACAAAGAACAATAATGTAATATATAATGATGACGAAATAGAATTAAATGTATCTATAGAGAAAGATACTATTTGGCTTGGCACAAGTTGCATCAGATGGTAAGAAAAGAAAAATAAATTATTATAATCTTGATATTATTATCTCTTTAGGATATTAATTTAGGCTATAATACATAGGAGCTAAACATGAATGATATTTTTAAAACTTTAACACAATTAAAACAAAATTTTATACCTGATGGAGTTGAGATAGTTGGTGTATTTGGAAGTTTTGCGAGAGGTGAGCAAACAACTACAAGTGATATAGATATAGCTTATAAACTTTCAAAAAATACATTTTTTCAAAAATACAAAGGGTTTAAATCAGTATCAAAATTAGCAGAGATAAAAAATGAACTTTCACAACAACTGCAAAGAAAAGTTGACTTTATATCAATAGAAAATTCAAACAGTGAATTAGTAAAAAATATAAAAAATGAGATAAAGTATGTATAGGTCAGAAAATAGAATAAAAAGCATTATAAAAAAGATAAAGTTAATAGAAACTATAATTGAAGAGTTTGATGGAAAAATATCAAAAGCACTTGAAGATGAAACAAAATCAAGACCAGCAATACTTATGCATTTAGTATCAATAGCGGAACAAATAAATAAACTAAAAGATGAGAGTGCATTTGAGATACTTGAAAAGTTTTCAAAAGAAGACTTAAAAGGCTTATATGATGTGAGGAATTTTATAGCTCATGATTATGATGGAATCGATTTATCTGTTATAGAAGATGTTATAAGATATGGGATACCAAGTTTAAAAAATAGTATTGACACTATTGAAATATAGGCTAATAATGAAAAATATTCCTCTCTCATGGTTTCCTCGGGATGCGTATATAGAAATTAAATTGTAAATTACAGTATGAATTCCAAAGTAAAACTTTGGAACTAGAAAAAATAGGACAAAATGTAAGAGTAAGTACAAAAGCTTTTAGTCCAATGATACAACAGTAAGTAATAAAAGTAAGGAATTTTATATGGTAGAAAAAAAAGGGATATTAATAATAGGTGCAGGTGGTGTAAGTAGAGTTGCCACTATTAAATGTGCAATGAATATAGATACATTTGAAAAAATTACATTAGCTAGTAGAACACTCAGTAAATGTGAAAAGATTCAAAAATCAGTAAAAGATATAACTGATGTAGATATAAGTGTAGAGACTATAGACGCAGATTGTGTACCAGAACTAATTAAATTAATAGAGCAAATAAATCCTAAAATTGTTTTAAATGTTGCATTGCCGTATCAAGATTTAACAATTATGGATGCATGTACAGCAACAAATACCTCTTATGTAGATACTGCAAATTATGAACATCCAGATGAGGCTAAGTTTGAATATAAAGAGCAGTGGGATAGAGATGAGAATTTTAAAGAGGCAAATTTAACTGCACTACTTGGAAGTGGGTTTGATCCTGGTGTTACAGGTGTATTTGTAGCATATGCACAACAAAATTTGCTTGATACTATAGAGTATATTGATATTATGGATTGTAATGCTGGTGATCATGGATATGCTTTTGCTACAAACTTTAATCCAGAGATAAATTTAAGAGAAGTTAGTGCAAATGGTAGATATTGGGAAAGAGATGATAATGGAGTTGGACAATGGATTGAAACAAAACCATTAGAGATAAGATTAGACCATGACTATCCAGACATAGGGGTAAAAGCATCATATTTACTTTATCATGAAGAGTTGGAAAGTTTAAGTAAAAATATAAAGGGATTAAAAAGAATAAGATTTTTTATGACTTTTGGTGATAGTTATATACAACATATGAAATGTTTAGAAAATGTTGGTATGTTAGGTATAAAAGAGATTGATCATAAAGGTCAAAAGATTATCCCTATAGAGTTTTTATCTACTTTACTTCCAGATCCCGCTAGTTTAGGTGAAAGAACTATTGGTAAAACAAATATTGGTTGTATAATTGATGGTATAAAAGATGGAAAAAGAAAAAAATACTATATCTATAATGTATGTGATCATCAAGAGTGTTATAAAGAAACATTATCTCAAGCGGTTAGTTATACTACAGGAGTGCCTGCGATGATTGGAACTAAGCTTCTTTATAATGGCACTTGGGATAAAAAAGGGGCTTTAAATGTTGAAGAGTTTGATGCAAAGCCATTTATGGATGAACTTATGACTCAAGGGTTACCTTGGAAAGTATTGGATCTATCATGAAAACATTTAACCGTGCAATTTCAACACCTATAACCTCTTCAGCTTCATTTTATTATGAAAATTCAGATGAAGCAAAAGATATTTTTTCAGGAAAATCATCTAAACCATTATACTCTAGAATGGGAAATCCAACAACAGCAGTTTTAGAAGAGGCAATTGCTAAAATGGAAAATGGAATAGGTGCAGTAGCTACGAGTTCTGGTATGGGTGCAATTACTATGAGTATTATGAGTTTATGTTCAAGTGGTGATGAGATAATATCAATAGGTGGACTTTTTGGTGGTAGTTATGCTCTTATGACTCAAACTCTACCAAGATTTGGAATAGATACAAAGTTTTTTAGTGTTGATGAGGTTTCTAAAATTGAAGATGCTATAAATGAAAAAACTAAAATAATCTATTGTGAATCTGTTGGAAATCCTAGTTTAAGATTACCAAATTTAGAGGAAATAGGACAAATAGCTACAAAATATAATATTGCATTTATTGTAGATAATACAATAACACCAATTATTGTAAAGCCATTTGAATATGGTGCAGATATAGTTGTATATTCAACTACAAAAACTATAAGTGGTAATTCATCTGCATTGGGTGGAATTGCAGTTTATAAAGCAATAGAAGAAAATGGTAAATTTACAAAAGATAGATATAAGTTTTTAAAACCATTTATTGATAAACTTGGTAAAAAAGCTTTAATAGGTTGTGCCAAAAAAAGAGTACTAAGAGATTTTGGTATGAGTGCAAATGCTTCTAGTAGTTATCAAACACTATTAGGATTAGAAACTTTAGAATTAAGAAATGAAAGAGTTAATAATTCATGTGAAATAATTGCTCAAGAGTTATATAAAAATGGTTTAGATGTTAATCATCCATCACTTTCTAACAATATTGATAATAATCTATACAAATCAAGTTATAAAAATGGAACAGGTTCTATGATAACTTTAGATTTAAAAACCCAAAAAAATGCATTTAAATTTTTAGATAACTCTAAACTACTTACATTAACTGCAAATATTGGAGATAGTAGAACTTTGGGCTTACATATGGCTAGTACAATTTATCAAGATTTTACTAAAGAGCAAAAAAAGTTTTTGGGCACAACTGATGGACTCATAAGAATATCTATAGGGCTTGAAAATCCACAAGAAATTATAAATGATTTTATTGAGTGTTTTAAAATTTTAAAAGAATAGTTCACAATAAATAAAATGTATTGTATTGCATATATAATTATGATATAATTGTATTATAAAACATTTAAAGGTTCAGCATGTTAGAAGAACTATTTATTAAAAGTAGAGATTTTATAAATATTAATAACCAAGAGTATAAAAGATATTTTATAAAA
>JAYEIM010000034.1:0-4215 GCA_034660095.1 Campylobacterota bacterium
ATCCAGACCTAGAATATGGGAAAAATCATATTATCCCTGCACCATTTAATAAAGAGGTACTTATATGGGTATCATCAGCTGTTGCACAAGCCGCAATTGAAGATGGTGTTACTGATATAAAAGAATTCAATATAAAAGAATACCAATGCCATCTTAGAACAATGGCTTATATAGACCATGATGATCCATTATTAAAAGAGTGTTAGAATTAAAAAATAGATTTTAAAGTCTATTTTTTAACTAAAGTTAAATCACCTAAGTAACTTTTTATAGTATATCCTTTATCAAGCCAATTCAATAATCCACCGTGTAAATTTTTTACATTAGTAAAACCCATTTTTTTAAGTTGACAAGCAGCTAATGCACCCCTTGGTCCTTTATAACAATAAGTTACAATACTTGTATCATGACCATAATCTATTGCAATTTTTTTTATTGCAGCAAATTCTAATTTACCCCTAGGTATTGTAAGATGATTAAGTGAATTTATATAACCACTTGAAAACTCTTCTGGTTCTCTCACATCAAGTAACAATAATTTTTTATCCAAAATATTTAAATCTTTAGGCTCAATTTGAGGTATATTTGTTGTAGCTTCATCCATTAAAACCTTAAATTGTTCTGTTAAATATACCTCTGCTCTTCTTTGTGCTAAATCTTCAAGTTCAAGATGTGCATCATCTCTTACATTGTCAGTCATTTTTTTAAATATCTTTTATAAATTCTATTGCCATTCTTACACCTGCACCTGATGCACCATGTGGGTTATATCCCCAAGAACTTTCTACAAAAGCTGGTCCTGCTATATCTATATGTACCCATTTTTGTTTATTTTCATCTTTTATAAAATTGTCCAAAAACATCCCTGCTGTTATAGCTCCACCATATCTAGTATTTGATATATTACATATATCTGCTATTTCACTTTTTAGTGTTTTTTTAAGGTATCTATTAAATGGTAATGTTGTGGTTAATTCTCCACTATTAGAAGCTGATTTTATGATTTTATGATTTAGTTGTGAATTATTTCCCATAATTCCACTTGTGTATTGCCCAACTCCTACTACACATGCACCTGTTAGCGTTGCAAAATCTAAAATATAATCTATATCTTTAATCTCATCTTGAGCATAACATAAACAATCTGCTAGAACCAATCTACCCTCTGCATCTGTATTTCTAATCTCAATTGTTTTACCATTTTTAGCTGTTAGCACATCATCTGGTTTATATGCATCTCCACCTATCATATTTTCAACGGCTCCAACAATACCATGAACCTCTATTGGTAAGTTTAAAGTTGAAATTGTATTCATAACACCTAAAACTGCACATCCTCCACTTTTATCACTCTTCATACTAACCATAAAATCACTTGGTTTTAAACTCAATCCTCCACTATCATAAGTAAGACCTTTACCTACAAGTACAATTTTCTTTTTAGCTTTAATTTTACCACTTGGTTTATATGTAAGATGTATAAGTTTAGATCTATGCCTACTTGCACGACCAACTGCTAACATTGCACCCATATTATTTTGCTCTAAATAATCTTCATCTAGTATTTTACATTCAAGTTCATTTTCTTGTGCAATTTTAATTGCTTCTTTTGCCATTATACTAGGGTAAAAATCATCTGGTGGTGTATTTACAAAGTCTCTAGTCATATTAACTGACTCACAAATAGAGATAGACTCTTCAAACTCTTTTTGTATTTTTTTATCTATGTTATCTACTATAATATAAATATTTTTATCTTCTTGTGTCAACTCTTCTTGTTTACTTTTATACTTATCAAACTTATAGTTTCCAAGCTCAAATCCATCAATATATGCACTTAAATTATCTTTACATTTAATTGATGCTGATTTAAAATTTGTTTTATTTAAAGTTTTAATTGCAGTTGCTATTGCTATTCTTATATTGTCAGAATCATCTGTTTCACATCCAACATATAGTTTACCTAACTCTGGTAATAATGCAGACTCTTCATCTTCACCTTTAAAATTTAAAGATTTTAAAATCTCTTTATCATTTTTTATTTTTTTACTATTTTTTGTAACTAATATTATCTCAATTTCTACATCAATTTTTTTAGTTGTTAGATTTAAGTTCATGAATTTCCTTTGTTATACTTGTATTTTTATTTGTTTTTTTTGTAACTTTATGAAAGTAGTATAAAATACCCCCACCTAGACTAGCTCCAAATGGTAATGCTACATACCAATACTCTTTAGCTATCTCAAGTATTTTTAAAATCTCTTCCCCAAAATACCATACAGGAACTATTGTAATTGCAGCCCACATCCATGCACTAATAAGATTAATAAATGCAAATATTTTAGCATCATACCTTGTAAGTCCTATAGAGATTGGTATAACTGTTCTCATACCATACATATATCTTTGTGCAAATATTATTGGCCAACCATATTTTTTAAGCAATAGATGAGCTAAGGCAAATTTTCTTCTTTGACCTCTAAACTTTTTATGAACATATGATTTGTTATATCTACCAATATAAAAATATATTTGGTCTCCTACAAAACCACCTAGACCAGCTACAAATATAGCAATAGGAAGCCACATATCTTCTATATGACAAAGTAAACCAGCCATAATAAGACCCATTTCACCCTCTAATATACTCCATGCAAAAAGAATGATATATCCGTATTCTTTCATAAGATAAACAAATTTATTTGTAACACCTTCTACTGGTGCATGATAAAGGTTATATGCTAAATATGAGAACAACAATACAACTATAACTGTAGCAATTTTTCCTGAGTGTTTTTTAAAATAATTCATAATAATTAATCAAACTTTAGTAATGTTTGTGCTTGAATCATATCTTTATCACCTCTACCTGATAGATTTATAACCACTACTTTATCTTTTAGTTTTTTTTGTACTTTTGCTTTTTTAAGATATGCGATTGCATGGCTAGATTCAAAAGCAGGAATAATACCCTCTTTTTGACTTAACCATACAAATGCATCCATAGCTTCGTTGTCTGTAATAGAATCATATTCAATAGTTTTTAAATCTTTATGATAAGCATGTTCTGGTCCAATACCAGGATAATCAAGTCCCGCAGATATACTATGTGCTTCTAAAATTTGTCCATTTTCATCTTGAAGTAGATATGAACATTGACCATGCAATACTCCTGGACTACCTTTTTCTAAACTACAACCATGTTTGTTGGTATCTAAACCTAATCCACCAGCTTCTATACCTACACATTGAACTTTTTTATCTTCTAAAAAGTGACTAAACATCCCAATAGCATTAGATCCTCCACCAATACATGCAACAACATAATCCGGTAACCTATTTTCTTTTTCAAGTATCTGTTGTCTTGTTTCCCAACCAATAATTGCTTGAAAATCTCTAACCATCATAGGATATGGATGTGGACCAGCTACTGTACCTATTATATAGTATGTATCTCTTGCATTTGTAACCCAAAATCGAATTGCGTCGTTCATTGCATCTTTTAATGTTTTACTACCAGATTCAACTGAAACTACTTTTGCTCCAAGTAATTTCATACGAAATACATTTAATTCTTGTCTAGCTACATCTTTTGCACCCATAAAAATAGTACATTCTAGTCCCATTAAAGCTGCAATTGTAGCAGTTGCAACACCATGTTGACCTGCTCCTGTTTCTGCAATTACTTTAGTTTTTCCAAGTTTTTTAGCTAACAAACCTTGTGCTATAACATTATTAACTTTATGGGCTCCTGTATGATTTAAATCTTCTCTTTTTAAATATACTTTAGCACCAATCTCTTCACTTATATTTTTAGCATAATATAATGGATTTGGTCGTCCAACATACTCTTGAAGTAAATAGTTAACTTCGTCCCAAAACTCTTTATCAAATCTATATTTGTTATAATTTTCTTCAAGTTCTAATAAAATTGGCATAAGTGTTTCTGGTACATATCGACCACCAAAAATTCCAAAATGACCATTGTCATCAGGATCAAATTTTGATGGTTTTGGGATGTAGTTTGTCATATATAATTTACCTTTTAAATATCTAATACACTATAAACTGGTGCAAACTTTTCTAACTTCTCATCACCTTTTAAAAATTTAAGATTCATAATAAAACAAATTTCAACTAAATTTGCTTTTGCATCAACTACAAGTTTAGAAGCAGCTACAGCGGTTCCTCCTGTTGCAATTAAGTCATCTATGA
>JAYEIM010000034.1:4315-17435 GCA_034660095.1 Campylobacterota bacterium
TTCTCATCACCTTTTAAAAATTTAAGATTCATAATAAAACAAATTTCAACTAAATTTGCTTTTGCATCAACTACAAGTTTAGAAGCAGCTACAGCGGTTCCTCCTGTTGCAATTAAGTCATCTATGATTAAAACTCTTGCATTCTCCCCTTTATTAAGTGACGGAAATGCATCAAGATGTATTTCTAATTCATCAAATCCATATTCTAATTCATATTTTTCACAAATAGTAGCCCCTGGGAGTTTCCCTTTTTTTCTTGCAGGTACAAATCCTATATTCAGTCTATCTGCAAGTGCAGCACCAAATATAAACCCTCTAGCATCAAGACCAACTATATAATCTAAATCTACATCTTTATATCTATCTTCTAAATGATTCATTAAAAGTTGATAAGCTTCTTTATTGTTTAATAGTGTAGTGATATCTTTGAAAATTATGCCAGGTTTTGGAAAGTCAGGAATATCTCTAATACTTTTTAATAATATTTCTGTTTGTTCATCATTTAAAAATGGTTTCATATTTTTCCTTTTGTAATCTTATTTAAAAGTTATTGTCTATTATTTGACATATTGTGTGCCCAAAAAGTATATGCATCTCTTGTATTCTTGGTGTATTATCACTAGGAACTATAAGGTTTATATCACATACATCATTCATATCTCCACCAGTTCTTCCTGTAAAACCAATAGTTTTACATCCCATTTCTTGTCCAAGTTTTAATGCACTAACGATATTTTTGCTATTTCCACTTGTACTAATACCAATAATAACATCACCTACATTTGCCAAAGCCTCAACTTGCCTATCAAAAACTCTATCATAACCATAATCATTTCCAATAGCTGTTAATGCACTTGTATCTGTTGTAAGTGCAATACCTGGCAAACCTCTTCGCTCAGTTTTATATCTACCAGTTAATTCTGCTGCAATATGTTGTGCATCTGCTGCTGATCCACCATTTCCACATAATAATACTTTTTTTCCATTTTTAAGTGCTTCAACAACTATAATTGCTGCCTTTTCAACATCATTTTCCATATTATTTATAACATTGTTTATTGTTTCCAAATGAGAGTTAAACTCTTGTGAAATTGTACTTAACATAATATAATCCTATCTATTAGAATTTAACTTCATACCCTACAAAAATAGAATCATCATATTTTATTTCAGTTCCACTTTCATATTTAGTTTCAATATTTCTAAAACCTACAAATGCATAACCATCTTCAAGTACTTTATAATTTGCTTTAAATTTTAAATCCTGATATTCTTCTGCATCTGAAAATGACAATACTCTTGGCGCATAAGAAAATTCAGCATCAAAATATATTCTTTCATCTAATTCATATTTAGCAAACACTGCTAATGGTGTAGAAAAGAATAGATTATCATAATCATTTGAATATACACTTTTTATACCTATACCAAGACTTATACCATTGTCATCTGTATATGGATTTAAAACTTTAAAACCAGCTGTAATTAAATCTTGAGTTGATTTTTCATCATAACCTTCTGTATTTAAGAAGTTTGCCATAAAATAGTAATTGCTACTATTATTCATATTGTAGTGGTTGTTTAAATATATCTCTGCTCCAACTTCAACAGTATCATTGTTTATATTGATTTGTGCACTATTACTTGCAAATAATAATGTTGATGCAATTACACTACTTAATAAAATTTTCTTCATCTAAATTCCTTCTGTATATTATATGTAAAAATTAAGATATTCTATCTAAAATTTAGTTATATTTTTATAATAGTATCTATATCTTTTATCGAATTTGTTATATATTTTGCTTTTGAATCTTTTTTATCAAATATATGTCCAGATTGAACTTGAATAGTATTTGGAATATTTGCATTATATGCAGTTTGTATATCTGAATCTTTATCGCCAATTAACCAAGAGTTTGCAAAATCAATATCAAATATTTTCTGCGATTGTTCAATCATACCAGTTTTTGGTTTTCTACAATCACAATTTGAATTAGGTTCATGAGGACAGCAAAAAACTGAACTAATCACTATATCATTTGAGTTAAATTGTTCTATCATCCATGTGGTTAATTTATTGTATTGTTCAAGAGTATAATAGCCCCTCCCAATACCAGATTGATTCGTAATAATAATAAGTTTATAGTCAAGATTCTGTAAATATTTTAGAGATTCAAAAACACCATCTATAAACTCAAAATCTTCTATTTTATATAGATAATTTTTTTCTATATTTATCACACCATCTCTGTCTAAAAATACAACTTTTTCCATATTAAAATAGATCGTAACTTATATCTCTAATACCATCATCATATAATTTTTGGCAAATTTCACTACTTGTCTCATCTATTTCTATATTTAATTTATTGTTTGCAATTGTGATTGCGACACAAATAGCTTCAGTTACTTTATATTCAAGTTTTTTATCAGTTATTGCCCATGTAGTTGGATTTATATTAACAGCATCTGATATTTTACTTATACCATTGTTTAACATATAGTATGATTGTATTGAAGTTGTTATAGTTGCAATATCTTGCTTAATAGTTGTCGCAGAGGCATTACTTCTTGTATCCATTAACCTTGGCACTGCAACTGAAGCAATTATACCTAGTACACTAATAATAAATATTAGTTCTATAAGTGAGAAAGCTTTTTTCATATTATATTTTGTATTAATTTTTTTCAACTTTTATTCCCACTCAATAGTAGCAGGTGGTTTACTACTAATATCATAAACAACTCTGTTGATTCCATCAACCTCATTGATAATTCTTCTACTCATAAGTTCTAATACATCATGTGGAATATGGGCAAATGTTGCTGTCATACCATCTATGGCGTTTACTATTCTAATACAGGCTGTATTGTCATAAGTTCTATTATCACCCATAACTCCAACTGACTTTACATTTAAAAGTACTGTAAATGCTTGCCAAGTTTTATTATACCAACCTGTTACTCTTAAAACATCTAGCATAATAGTATCAGCTTTTCTTAATATCTCTAAATCTGGACCATTAACATCACCCATAATTCGTATAGCCAATCCAGGACCAGGGAAAGGGTGTCTTCCTATCATTTGAGATGGAAGTCCAAGTTCAAGACCTAATTCTCTTACTTCATCTTTAAATATCTCTCTTAAAGGCTCAATAAGTTCAAATGTCATCCAATCAGGAAGTCCGCCAACATTGTGATGTGATTTAATTGTTTTTGAAGGTCCTTTTACAGAAACAGATTCAATAACATCAGTATAAAGTGTACCTTGTGCTAAAAACTCAATTCCATCATGTTTTTTAGCTTCTTGGTCAAATACCTCTATAAATACTTCACCAATAATTTTTCTTTTTGTTTCTGGGTCTGTAACACCTGCAAGTTTAGATAGAAATTGTTCACTTGCATCAACAGTAATCAGTCCAATTCCTCTGTTTGCGAACATATTTTGTACATCTTCAACTTCATTTCCTCTTAAAAGTCCATTATCTACAAATACAGGAACTAAGTTTTTACCAATAGCTTCACTTAAAAGAGTCGCAACAACAGAACTATCAACTCCACCGCTTACTCCACATAAAACTTTTTTATCACCAACTAACTCTTTAATTTTACTAATTTGCTCTTTAGCAAAGTTACCCATATTCCAGTTTTTTTCACAATTACAAATATGTTTAGCAAAATTAACTAGCATTGCACCACCTTCTGCACTATGTGTTACTTCTGGGTGATATTGAAAAGCATATATTTTTTTATCTTCATTTGAAATTGCAGCATAAGGTGAGTTTTCACTTACACCAATTACTTTAAAACCATCAGGGATAGATTCAACTTTATCTCCATGAGACATCCATACAATTTCATTTTGTGTAATATTTTTAAATATAGGAGATGAACTATCTTTAATATCTAATTTAGCTTTTCCATATTCATGATGATCAGCGGGAATTACACTACCACCAAGATAGTGTGCTATAGTTTGCATACCATAACATATACCTAAAATTGGTAATCCTAAATCAAATACTGCTTTATCTACTTTATATGCATCTTTAGCATATATAGAAGCTGGTCCACCACTTAAAACTATCCCTTTTGGAGATCTTGCTTTTATATCCTCAATACTCTCATTGTAGGGAACAATTTCTGAATAAAACCCACTATTTCTTAATCTTTTTGAGATAAGTTGCGTATATTGACTTCCAAAATCTAAAACTAAAATTGGTACATGCTTCATTAAAATCCTTTTGATTATTCTTATTTATAATTATATTTTTGATTATAACTAAAAATAGCTAATAAAAAAGGCTAAGAGAAAATCTCTTAGCCTTTTTACAAAATAATTTATATTATATACTTAAATTAAGCGCCAATACCCAATATTTGATACTGTAAATACCAAACAGCAATAGAAACAAAATAACCTATTACAATAATCCAAGAATATTTCATATGAGCACCAAATGTATAAACACCTGGTAATTTACCCATCACACCAACACCAGCAGCAGATCCAAATGAGATCATAGAACCACCAACACCAGCTGTTAGAGTTACAAGCATCCATTGATCAAGTCCCATTTCAGGAGATGCTTTAAGAACAGCAGACATTACAGGAATATTATCAACAATAGCACTTAAAAAACCAACACCAATATTTGACCAAGTAGGTCCAAGAACTGATGGATCATAAACTACAGCAGCAAGAGCAAGCCAACCAATAAAGTATAATGCACCAACAGCTGCTAAAATACCAAAGAAGAACATTAGCGTATTATTTTCAATTTTTGCTATTGATTCAAATATCTTAAACCCTTCACCATGTTTCATTTTAAGTCTATAATCATACATTTTTAATAATGCTAAACCAAACATCATACCCCACATAGCAGGAAGATGTAACATTTGATGTGACATAACAGCACTAAATATTGTAAAAATTCCTAGTCCCATAACAACTTTAGCACCTCTTGACATCTCAGGTTCAACCTCTTTAGTTAAATCTATATCTGGCACTGTATCAGGCACAATTCTTGATAATAAAACTGCCGTTACAAGATAACCTACAATAGCAGATGGGAATAAAAATAAAAAGTCAACAAATGTTCCTTTTCCTGCTGTCCAAGCCATAAGAGTTGTAATATCACCAAATGGAGACCAAGCACCACCTGCATTTGCAGCAACAACAATATTAATAGCACCTGGTACTAAGAAAGCTTTGTTTTTTTGCTCAATTGTTATAAGAACAGTTGCTAAAATAAGTGCGGTTGTTAAGTTATCTGCAATTGGTGAAAGGAAAAATGCGATAAAACCAGTAATCCAAAATAGTTTTCTATATGTATAACCTTTTGAGATAAGATTGTATTTTAACTTTTCAAATACATTCATATGAATTAAAGTTTCAATATATGTCATAGCAACAAATAAGAAGAAGAAAATACCAGCAATTTCAAGTATCAAATGATTTGCTTCTTGATGTACCATATCCATATTTAAGCCATTTATTGCATAATAAAATGCAACTAACATAAACATAAATGTACCTATAAGTAAAGCAGGTTTTGCCTTATCTATATGATATTGCTCTTCTGTAGCAATAAAATAATACCCAACAATAAAAATAGCCAAAGCTAAAAAACCAACCCAAGTCATAGTGATATCTGGATGTACCATCGCTTCACCACCGCCACCACTTGCAAATGCAAATACTGACATAAAACTAACTAATAATAGTTTTAACATTTAATTCTCCTTAATATAATGTGCACCAATAGATTCCTTTCTATTAATTGCACTTTGAATAATAGATTTTGCCGTAAGTAACCTTAAAAATAACAATCTTCCTACATCTTCTTGTAAAAATAGTTCTACCTCTTCTAAAGCATCTATAAGTTCTTGAGTTTCTCTTACTATTCCTACATTTATCCACATTAAAGTTCTTAATTCATTTTTAATTGCTTTATCTGTTTCTTTTTGCAATATAATATGCTCCTCTTTATCTTTTAGGCTGTAATTCTCAATATCAATCTTATAATTTTCTTTTAATGATGATTCGATTGCAATTTTTGAAAATACTAAACCTTCTAGTAGTGAATTTGATGCTAATCTGTTTGCACCATGAACTCCAGTACATGCAACTTCCCCTACAGCATATAAGTTTTTAGTGTTTAGCACTTTAGAATTTATATCTACTTCTATTCCTCCCATACTATAATGAAAAGCAGGAGAAATTGGAACTCTTTCAAAGGGTAAGTCATATCCTATATCCATTAAATCTTTATATATATTTGGAAATCTTTTTTTGAAAAATTTCTTCTTAAAATTTTTAAAAGATAAATATATTTTAGAATCTGTTTTTTTAGCATAATCAAATATTGCGCGGCTAACTACATCTCTTGGTGCTAACTCTTTATCTTTATGATAATCTTTTAAAAAAGCATATCCCTCTTCATCTTCAATAATAGCACCCTCACCTCTTAATGCTTCAGTTAAAAGCTGTTTTTGTGCTAAATCTGATTCTATAAAAACTGTTGGATGAAATTGCATCATCTCCATATCTTTAAGTTTTATCCCTTTTTCTACACAAATACCTTGAATATCACCTGCAATTGTAGTAGAATTTGTATGATATCTATAAATTGATCCAACTCCACCTGAAGCTAATATAGTATTATGTGCATAAATAATTTCATCTTTTCCATCTTTTATAAGATGTGCACCGTAACATATATTATCTTCATACAAAAGATCAATTACTATAGAATTAGTAACTATCTCATGGGGGCATTGTTCCAATAAAAAGCTATGTAACATTCGCCCTGTTGCATCACCATCAGCATGTAAAATTCTACTTGTACTATGAGCTGCTTCTTTTGTAAAAGCTAATTCTCCATTTTCATTTTTATCAAATTGAAAACCAGCATCTATAATATCATCAATTGCTTCTATTGAATGCTGACTCAGTGACTCTACTGCATTTTTATCATTTAAATTAACACCAGCATTTATAGTATCTTGTATATGTATTGGTATATCTTTTTCATCTCTAACTCGAACCACTCCACCTTGAGCCCAAAATGTATTGCACTCCCAAGGTGCTTTTTTGCACACAACTAATACTTTTTTATTTTTTGGTATAAGTCTAGCAGCATTAAGGCCTGCTATTCCTGTACCTACTATTAAATAATCATAAATCATTTTTCTATCTTTTCACCTTTGGTATCATCTATATATTTTGGATCTGATTTATAGCCACAACCAATAAATAATAAAGAAAATAATAAAATTGTGTAAATATATCTCATAAATATCCTTTTAATCTTCGCTACTACTTAAAAGATTATCTTAAAATTAATAAAATATTGATTAAATATTGAGTATAATCGCGTATAAATTTACCTAAAAGGAATCATATTATGAAAATTGCAAACAGAATGGATAGACTATCAGAATCTATAACAATTGCTATTACTACACTTTCAAGAGAATTAAAAGAGAGTGGAAAAGATGTACTTAGTTTTAGTGCAGGTGAGCCTGACTTTGGAACACCTCAAGTTATAAAAGATGCGGCAATTAAAGCTATGGATAACAATGAGACAAGATATACAGCAGTTGAGGGTACACCTGCATGTAGAAAAGCTATATGTGAAAAACTTAAAAATGACAATAATTTAGACTATGATCTATCTGAAGTTATTGTGAGCGTTGGTGCTAAACATTCATTATTTAATATTTTTCAAGCTGGTATTGAAGAGGGTGATGAAGTTATTATCCCTGCTCCATATTGGGTTACATATCCAGAATTAGTAAAATATAGTGGTGGTACTGTAGTTGAAATAATTACTACAGATAAAAGTTCATTTAAAATCACACCTGAACAACTTAAAAATGCAATTACACCAAAAAGTAAAATGTTAGTTCTTGCAACACCATCAAATCCAACAGGTAGCGTATATACTAAAGATGAATTAACTGCTCTAGCAGAAGTTTTAAAAGATACAAATATTACCGTTATTAGTGATGAGATGTATGAAAAACTTGTTTATGATGGAAGTAAGTTTACAGCAGTTGCTAGTATAAATGATGATATGATGGCAAGAACTATTACAGTTAATGGTTTAAGCAAATCAGTTGCTATGACTGGTTGGAGATTTGGTTATTTAGCTTCTAAAGATAAAGATTTAGTAAAAGCTATGAAAAAACTACAATCTCAATCAACATCAAATATAAATTCTATAACTCAAGCAGCAGCGATCACTGCACTTCTTGGTCATGCAGATACAGATATTGAAACTATGAGAGTAGAGTTTGAAAAAAGAAGAGATATAGCATGTGAACTAATGAATGAGATAGATGGATTAAGTGTAGATAAACCAAATGGTGCTTTTTATCTATTTGTAAATATACAAGATATCACGAATGACTCTATGGAATTTTCTAAAGATTTATTAGCAGATGTTGGAGTTGCCGTTGTTCCTGGTGTTGCATTTGGTCTTGAAGGTTATTTTAGATTATCTTTTGCAACAGATGAAGTAACAATAAGAGATGGAATTTCTAGAATTAAAAAATTTGTAGATTCTAAAAAATAATTATATTCAAAATAAAACTAGAGTTTATACTCTAGTTTGTCCATTTATAGCTTTTGAAAGTGATAATATATCAACATTTTCTAAACTAACTCCAGTAGGAACTCCCTGTGCAATTTTAGTAAATACAATATCATTATCTTTTAATCTATCTTCAATATAAAGTATAAAAGCATCGTTAGCAAGACTTGGAGTAACTGCAAATAGTACATTTTTTACATCTACTTTTTTTACTAAATTTAATAAATCTTTAACTATATTATCTTCTAGCGACTCTATAACAAAATATTTTCCAAAATACTGTTTTGACTCTTCAACTATAAAAATATCTTTTGCACTTTGAACTATACATAATGTTTTCTCATCTCTATCATCATCTAAACATATTTCACATATCTCATTTTCACTCATCGCATGACATTTTGTACACTGTTTTATATCTCTTATAGCTGTTTCTATACTATGTGCTAATTTCATACCTGTGTATGAGTTTTGTGTTACAACATAATATGCTAATCTCACTGCTGATTTTTTACCAATAGTTGGTAACATCTCAAATGATTCTACTAAATCATAAAATTTTTCTAAACCTTTATTCATAAGTATGATTATAGCTAAGATTAGATAAAATCCATCATTAAATACTATATACAAATGAAAAATGAAGGATAATGATTTGACAGATCTTTGTTATTATGAAATATTAGAAGTTGAAAAAAACGCTGACAAAAGCACTATAAAAAAAGCCTACAGAAAAATGGCAATGAAATATCATCCAGATAAAAACCCAGATGATAAAGAAGCAGAAGAGAATTTTAAAACTGTTAATGAAGCATATCAAGTTTTAAGTGACAATGAAAAGAAGTCTATCTATGACAGATATGGGAAACAGGGTCTTGAAGGTCATGGACAAGGTGGTGGATTTTCTCGTGGTGGTGGATTTGAAGATTTAGGTTCAATATTTGAAGAGATGTTTGGCGGAGGTGGCTTTGGCGGTGGTCAAAGACAAAGAGAAAGAAAAACATATAATTATAATTTGGACACAGAAGTTCAAGTAAATTTAGAATTTAATGAAGCTATTTTTGGTGTAAATAAAGAGATAAAATACAGATATAAAACTGCTTGTAAATCATGTAAAGGTACAGGTGCAAAAGGTGGAAAACTAAGCACTTGTAAAACATGTAATGGGCAGGGTCAAGTTCATATGAAACAAGGTTTTATGACATTTGCACAAACATGTCCACATTGTGAAGGTTCAGGACAAGCAGCAGCAGATGGTTGTAAAGATTGTTCTGGAAAAGGATATGAAGAGAAAAGTGATAGTTTTAAAGTAGATATACCAGAAGGTGTAAATACAGGAAATAGAATTAGAGTTGGAAACAAAGGAAATATTGCACCAAATGGTTCTAGAGGAGATCTTTATATTTTAATAAATGTGATTGAGGATAAACACTTCGTAAGACATGATGACAATATATATCTTGAAGTTCCAATCTTTTTTACGCAGATTGCACTAAGTGATACTATTAAAGTGCCTAGTTTAAAAGGTGAAGTTGAGCTTAAAATCCCATCAAATACTACAGATAAACAACAGTTTACTTTTAGAGGTGAAGGGGTAAAAAGTGTAAATGGTTATGGAAAGGGTGATTTTGTAGTACAAATTAAGATAAAATATCCAACATCAGTAAATAGTGAGCAAAAAGAGTTACTAGAAAAGTTACAGCAAAGTTTTGGAATAGAATCTAAACCTCATGAAGATATGTTTGGTGGTATATTTGAAACAGTAAAAGGTTGGTTTAAGTGATAAATATAAAATCTAACCCAATGGGTGCATATCAAACTAATTGTTATATTGTTACAGTTGATGGAAAAGATTTTATAATCGATCCAGGTATAGATGCAACTTCATGGGTATTAGAAAACACAACAAATCCAATAGCAATATTAAATACTCATGGACATTTTGACCATGTATGGTCAAATAAAGAGTTAAAAGAGAAACTAGAGATTCCTATATATTGTCCAAGAGAAGATTGTTTTATGTTAAAAGATGATCCATTTTCACAAGGTACACCTGCAAGTCAAGCTGATTTTGAAGTTATAGGGGATCAAACATTTGATATAGATGGGGTAAAAATAGTTTTTAATCATTTCCCAGGACATACTCCAGGATGTAGTACTATTGCAATAGAAAACCACTTATTTAGTGGAGATTTTATTTTTGATGGATCTATAGGTAGAGTAGATTTTCCATACTCTAACCCACAAGATATGATAAATAGTATAAATAAAGTTTTAAAATGGGAAGATGACTTTATAGTATATCCAGGACACGGTGAAAAAACAACACTAAAAGCACAAGCAAATTCTTTGAAAAACTGGTTAAACTACTTATAAAAAAGGTAAATGTAAATGATACATAAATACAAAACATTAATAAATAGACTAAATGATATAGTTGATGAAGTACATATTGATGAAGTAAAACAGATCATTACATCTTTAACAAAAATCAATAACTTTAAAAATTTTATTGGTGAGAATTTATGCACTTCTACTATTTATGAAAAAATATCATTTGAACTAAAAAATGAATTTAATATTGAAAGTTTTAAAATATTATTGATTGAAGATAGTATCGAAAAAGTATTATTTAAAAACGGTGACAATATAAATTTAGATTATAAATTCAGTAGTAAAGTATCAAACAATACTGAAGTTGTAATAATAATTGAAGATAAAGTGTTAACATCGTATCAAAAATTATTATTAAATAGTTATTTTTCAGAGTTAATACATCTTTTATATATACAATTTGTTCTGCAAGACCTTAAAAAAACAGCAAATATTGATCCTTTAACAAAGCTAGAAAATAGAATATCTTTTAATCATGAGATGAAAATATTAATCCCTTTAGCATTAAGAGAAAATATGAAAATTGGAGTACTGCTTGTAAATATTGATAGATTTAGAGCTGTAAATGATGAACATGGTGATGAGTTTGGTGATGAATTTTTAAAACTATATGCAAAAACAATAAAAGAGACTATTAGAACATCTGATATAGCAGTGCGTTTTGGTGGTGGTGAATTTTTAATTTTACTTGTAAACATAGATACTGATGATAGGGCTATGGAACTAGCAAATAATTTAAAAGATAAATTAGCACAAACTTATTTAAAATCACCAAATGGAGATGAATTTAAAAAAACTGTTTGTATAGGTATTTCTATGTTTCCAGAAGATTCAATCGACATAAATGAGATAGTAAAAAATTCAGAAATGGCTCTAAGTGATGCTAGAGATAATAGTAGAAATAATGTATTAAGATATCAAAAAAATGACGATGGAGAGATAGATCTATTCTAAAATAGATCTATTTAATTAAAGCTTATTATATATTTGAAGCTATAATATCTCCCATTTGTACAGTATTTACTTGACTCACACAATCATATGCAGCTAAATCACCTGTTCTATACCCATCAGACATAGCTTTTTTAATAGCATTATCAATTGCATTGGCAGCTTCAATCTCATCTAAAGAATATCTAAGCATCATAGAAGCACTAGAAATTGTAGCAATTGGATTAGCTTTGTTTTGTCCAGCAATATCAGGAGCAGAACCATGAATTGGTTCATATACTGCTGTTTTTTCACCAGTAGATGCTGATGGTAAAAGTCCTATAGAACCACTTAACATAGAAGCTTCATCAGATAAAATATCACCAAAAATATTTCCAGTTAAGATAACATCAAATTGTCTTGGATTTGCAATAAGTTGCATAGCACAATTATCAACATACATATGAGATAATTCCACTTCTGGATATTGTGTAGCTATTTTTTCTACTGTTTCTCTCCAAAGTTGAGATACATCTAAAACATTTGCTTTATCAATAGAGATAAGTTTTTTATCTCTTTTCATTGCAAGTTTAAAAGCAACATGGGCAATTCTTTCAATCTCATATACCTCATAAACCATAGTATTCCAACCCTTAGTTTCAGTCTTACCTTTAGGTTCTCCAAAGTAAATACCACCAATAAGTTCCCTTACAACCATAATATCAACACCTTTGATAACTTCTGGTTTTAAACTACTTGCATCAACTAACTCATCATATACAACAGCAGGTCGTAAATTTGCAAATACACCCATCTCTTTTCTAAATCTTAAAAGTCCAGATTCTGGTCTTAACTCTCTTGGTTGGTTATCCCACTTAGGACCTCCAATAGCACCAAATAAACAAGCATCAGAATCAAGAACACCATCTATTGTTTCTTGAGGTAATGGATTTCCAGTTGCATCTATTGCAACTCCACCCATTAAGTATTCTTTATAGTTAAAATTTATATCAAACTTTTTCCCAACTGCATCTAAAACTTTTACAGCTTCATCCACAATCTCTACACCAATTCCATCACCTTTGATAAGTGAAATATTATAATTTTTCATCTATTTATTTTCCTCTTTTTCTAACGCTTCTTTTTTAGCAAATTCCATTAAACCACCTGTTGCAATTAACTCTTGCATA
>JAYEIM010000035.1:0-3774 GCA_034660095.1 Campylobacterota bacterium
TAATATCATCATTTAATAAAAACACTTGGACACCTTATGATATAATTCCAACCTATTAAATATTTTTTACCTAAGTGTCCAAGTGTGACCGATATGGGTGTCCAAGTGTTCCGATATATGCAATAAACTTGTATAAAACTTGGTAAGTCTTCTGTTTTTTTATATATACTTTTATACATTTTATTAATTTTCTTCTCATCATAAAAATTCAATAAATCAGATATTTCATATTTTATTTTTTCTCCTAAAATAAAACAAGTTATATTTTCAGTTGATAATGAACCTTCATCAATTGTGCTATTAAAACTAGCAAGATATAATAAAAAATATTCATCATAAGATAATCTTTTTTTTCTAATTTCTTTTAACATATATAACTTGTCATTTGTAGGTAAACTATTGTAAATTGATACTATATTTTCACTAAATACACTTTTAACCAATAAAACTTTAAACTTTTTCATATTTTCTCCTTTTTTATGGGAACAAGCCTGTTCCACATATGAATAATAATACAATATAACTTAAAAGCAACTTTGGAACTGGATTGTTCCTAATAATTCAGAACAGCATTGTTCCATTAAAGTATTTTTATGTTATTATTTTAAAAATATGAGGATAGTATATGGATTTTAAAGAATTAGAAGAAAGAAATAGATATTTATTTCAAAAACTTATTTTTGATTTAAAAATTTCTATTGATGGTAGTAGTGATATTGATACTATACTTAATGATTTTATCTCTATTTTCATTTCAAATGAAAAAAATAGATTTAGAATAATGGGAGCAAAACAAGTAGAAGATAAAAAATCTAAAAGAGTTCAAATATACTCATTTAATCCAAAAAAAACAAAACTGGATACTTTTGAAATAACTGCTCAAGCAAGTATATTTGTAAGTTTATTTAGAGAGTTAAAACTACTTACTGAACTAAAAAAACTAGAACAGGAATTGGAGAAACAATACAAATACACTTCAAGTGAAAGATTAAAAGAAGATTGTAATAGATTCTTAAAATTTTAAGCTATTCTATTTCTTTAAAAACTCACATATTTCAATATTAAGTGATTTTGATATTTTATATAAATGTTCCATATTAAAATGCTTATTATATTTATTATTTTCACAATTAGAGTAAAAAGCAACAGATTTTATTCCTATATCTAAAGCTAAATTAAGTTGAGTGATATTTTTCTGCTCTCTAAAATATTTAACTTTTAAAGATACAGACTTATAAAAATTGGTTATTTCTTCTTCTGTTGAATTTGAAAAGTCTAAACTCACTATTTATCCTATGGAATTAATTTTGAATTAAACTTTACAATGTTATGATATTTAAATCTTTATCCTATAGGATAAAGATTCTTTAAGGAGGATGTTATGGAAAATTTTATTAGGGGTGTTATTTCTTTTGCTACACTTATTGCAACACTTGCTATAATGTCTTTTGGTGTTTTGGCAATCTTCTTTAGATAAGGAATAAAATTGAACAATAAAATAACAATAATAACAATACTATTAACAACAATAACACTACAAGCAAATAGTGATATTAAAAAAAATGTTAATTTTCATGTAGGAACAGTAAATCTAAAAAACTCAAATAAATCTGAAAGCATAGTTGGTTTAGAGGTATCTATTCATAAAAAAATAGCAGACAACTTATATTTGGGTATAGGTGGAGAATCTCAATTTTTTAACAATGGTAGAGCAGTAGATTTATATCCCTCTATATCTTATGATATAACACCAAACTTATCTGCCAATGCTACAGTAGGTTATACCTTAGGAGAAATTAATGACATATCATATACAGGTATCTCTTCTTCTGTAGGGTTAAATTATGCTTTTAATAAAAAGTATGGTGTAGGTATAAGATATAAAAATTATAGTATTGATTATTATACTATAAATGGAGATATACCTGACACATTAGCAGCAACAACTATAAGCTTTAATCAAAAGTTTTAATTTAATAGAATTTTGAAAAATAACAAATTTTAAATGATTAAATTCAAAAAGGAAAACCATGAGTGAAGAAGAAAAATTATTAAAAGAATATACATTACAGTTAATAGAAAAGAAAACAGGTATAAAATTTCCAAATCATAAATTTACAAATGATGAAAGAAAACTTTTTGAAAAATATTATTCTGAACTTACAAAAGATGAAACTAAAGAAATTATAGAACTTGTAGAAGAAAAATTGAAAAAGCCATTTATAATGACTGAAAAATCAGAAGATATTTTTAGGAATATATTGTGAAAAAATTTATTTATTTATTTATCATATTTGCTCTTTTAGTTAAATTTACTCCAGCAACTTCTGCTAGTTTACTTTTTTTTATATTATTTGGTTTTGTCATTTACTTTGTTTTCAGAATTATCTTTATTCCTTTTTATAGTTTTTTAGAGAAAGAAGATGTAAAACTTGGAATTCTAATTACAGCAGTTTCAATTTCTTTTGTAGAGACAAATCCATTTTCTCTTAGTAGTGTAGATATAGGGTTTATGATTTTTCTTCTTATAGGGGTTGCTATTTCAACTATTGCTTTTGATGGAGCCAAAAATCTTTTAAAATAAATTATTAATAGAATTTTGAAAAATATCAAATTTTAAAATTCTTTTCTATAAACTCTCTTTTTTCTTATCTCAATCATATAACCTTAATATAAACATTTCAAAAGGTATAACTATAATCCAATAATCTAAAACTTATCCTTTCAGGGTTTCCAATGGAGACCCAAAATGAAAGGACTATACACAAAAAAACTACAAGAGCATAAACTCTATAAAGAACTACAACAGAACTTAAAAGACTACTATAAGTTATCTTTACACAAAGAACATAAACAAAAGACTTACCTAAAAAAGTTTAACTTTAAAAATTGCCGCTCTGGGGAAGTAATAAAATTAGATTATGACTTTGAACAAAAATACAAAGAGTATTCAAAGACCACACAACAAAGAGTTAGCACAATATCAGCAATGGCTCACAGAAAAGAGTTTGTAAGTGTATTTATAACATTTACCTTACCAAGTGAATACCATCCATTTAAAAGCATTAAAAAGGGTAATAATAGACTATATACCTCTGTTAATCCTGATTTTTCTTTTGATAGCATAGATGAAGCAGTAAGTGCTGGATATAAACACTTAAATAAAATATATCAAACATTTTACAAAAGAGTTAAGAACTATACTAAAAATGATTTATACTATGTAAAAGCTATTGAGCAACATAACTCAACTATTCCCCATTTACATTTATTGATATTTTTTCCAATAGTTAAAGCTGAATTTATAAAAACTACTTTTAAAAGAGTTGTAAATCATTTTGATTTAACAGTAGTAGATTATCAATCAACAAATTTTAATGAATCAATCTCTTATGCTTCAAACTATTTGCTTAAATATATTACAAAAGATTTAAATTCAGGAGCAGATTATTTTCAAGCAAGGGTTTTAGATGGGTGGAAAAGAAAACATAAAATAAGAGTTTTAAGTAATAGTAATCTACCTTTGACACTAAAAATATATAAGCAAATTTATCACTCAATTTCCAATATAGAAAAAAATAAGATTAATTTTAAAAATAATGATAATCTACTGACAGTTAAAGAAAAGATAGATATAGAAGTTGCAGCATTGGGAATCCCCATCTATCTTTTTATACAAGATAATCTTAGATTGGAACATAAGATTAAATATCTTGAGGGTAGTTCCAAAACTTCTAAAAAATCCATATATGGTGATAAAGATTCTTTATTTAA
>JAYEIM010000036.1:0-3749 GCA_034660095.1 Campylobacterota bacterium
TTTGAATTAAAAAGAGCATTAGATGTTGCATAAGATAGAATCAAAAATTATAAAAATAGAGAAAATATTAGAGTTACTTGAAGATATAGGAAAAGACTGTAGAGAAAAGTTTTTAGTTGATAAAATATATCAGGGTGCATTATTGCATTATTTGTATTTGATAGCTGATAGCTGCATAGTTTTAGCAGAGATGATGATAAAATATAAAAATATACCAAAAAGTGAAAGCTACTATCAAAGTATAGATTTATTGGGTGAGTATGATATTATACCTGCACAATTTGCATATGATTTTGCGAAGATAGCTTCTTTTAGAAATTTCTTAGCTCATCATTATGAAAAAATAGATTATAAAGTAGTATGTGAAGATACTTTAGATAAATTAAATGATATTAAGATATATTTAAAACATATAAAAAGATCACTAGAAAACTAATGAAACAACAAGTAACTGAAATACTAGAATCATCTGATATACTTTTAACTCAAAAATATTTTAAACTTCAACAACTATTTGAAGAAAAATATGGGAAAGATACTATTGTATTGATGGAGATCGGTACATTTTTCGAAGTTTACGAAGTAAATAATGATAAAGAAAAGATAGGAAAAGCTAAAGAGATAGCAGAGCTTTTAAATATCCAACTTACTAGAAAAAATAAATCTATTTTAGAAAATAATCAATCAAATCCTTTAATGGCAGGAGTTCCTGCTATCTCTTTTGAAAAACATATAAATAGAATTATTCAAGAGCAAAAATACACTATAGCAATCATAAAGCAAGTTGGACTTCCACCAAATGTAAAAAGAGTTTTAGAAGCTATCATATCTCCTGGGACTAACTTTGACTTTGCAGTTAATAGTGATGAAAATAATATCACTTCTATTACCGTAGATCAAATAAGAGGTAATTATCTTATAGGTTATAGTGCTATAGATGTAACAACAGGAAAATGTTATTTTAATGAAGTTTTTGGAACTAGCGAAGATCCTAGTTTTGCACTTGATGAGGTTTTTAACTATATGAATATGCATAAAACAAGTGAAGTTATAGTTACATTTTTAGATAAGCAGATAAATCAAAAAGAGGTGATAGAGTATCTTGAACTATCACATAAAACTTTTCATATTTCAAATATAAGACCAAAAATAGCTTATCAAAATGAACTATTTAGAAATGTATTTGAGATAGAATCACTACTGACTTCAATTGAACATCTTGATATGGAAAGATATGCACTAGCAAGTGAATCTTTAGCTATTTTGATTGATTTTGTTATAGAGCATGATAGTAAAATCATAGAGAAACTCTCATATCCTATAAAACTTGATGTAAGCAAATATATTTATCTAGGAAATAATGCACTAGAGCAGTTAAATATACTTGAGGTGCCACACCAGCCAAATTTACTAAAGCTTATAAATAACACTTCAACAGCTATGGGAAAAAGACTTTTAAAAGAGAGATTAACACATCCTATTAAAGATGAAAAAGAGTTAAAAAGAAGGTATAAATTATCATCAGATTTGTATGATTATCATGCACCAATTGAGAATTTTTTAAATAATATTTATGATATAGAAAGATTAACTAGGCGAATAAAATTAAATAGACTACACCCTTTTGAGCTGAATTATCTGTATGATTCATTAGAGTCAATTAAAGAGATAGTTAAATTTATGGAGAACTATAACTTTGTAAAACCACCTTGCAGTAGCCAAGAGATAACAATTTTTCTTAAAACTATAGAGGATACTTTTGATTTAACTAGTTGTGGTAAATTTATGTTAAAAGATATAGATTCAAATATAATTGTATCAGGTATAGATAGTAAAATAGATGAGCTTTTAAAGGAGAATGAAGAGTTAGAAAATCAGCTTGAAGTATTTAGACTACACATATTAAAATATTTAAAATCTGAAGATAAAAATCTTATAGGTATAAATCGCTTAGGGAAAGAGGGCTTCTTTTTAGGACTTACAAAAAACAGATATAGTAGTATAAAAGATGAACTTTTAGAGTCACATCTTATTATTGATGATGAACTGTATCTATTTAAAGATTTTAATATAAAAGTACAAACAACAACTGTAAAAATAACCAATAAACTAACAGCAACAATCTCAGACAAATATGTTCATAACTTACATAAAATTATAGAGTTAAATAAAATTGTATTTAAAGAAAAAATAGAATTTTATGAAAATAAATTTGCTGTAATGTTACTTGATCTAGTTTCATTTATAGCTGAGATTGATTTAACAGTATCAAATATTAAAATAGCAAAGAAGTATAATTATGTCGCACCAAAAATAGTACAAAAAAAACAAAAAGATACAAACTTTTTAGAAGTTATAGATTTAAGACATCCAATTATAGAATCAACTGAGGAAAATGGCATATATATACCAAATGATTTGGTTTTGGGTGATTTAACTATGGTTAGTAAAGATTATCAAGATAATATAATAGTGAAAAATTCACTTTACGATAATATAACTGACAATAAGATGCATGGAGTGTTACTTTATGGTATAAATAGTAGTGGTAAATCTTCATTGATGAAATCTATTGGTATTTGTGTGATATTAGCACAAGCTGGATTTTATGTTCCTGCTGCATCTATGAGGTTTTGTTTGTTTGATGAGGTATTTACAAGAATATCTGGAAGTGATAATATAGCTAAAGGTTTATCATCATTTGCAGTTGAGATGCTTGAACTTAAAAATATATTCAATCGTGCAACAGCAAACTCTTTGATACTTGGTGATGAGATAAGTCATAGTACTGAAACAATGAGTGGGGTTAGCATCGTGGCATCTGCTATTTTAAAACTAGCAGAATTAAAAGCAATATTTGTATTTGCCACACACCTCCATCAGCTACCTGAAATTAAAGAGATAGAAAAGTTAAACAATATTATATGTTTACATCTTAGCGTTTTATATAATGAACAAGATGATAAACTTATGTTTGATAGAAAATTATCTTATGGGAGTGGAAGTAGTATGTATGGTTTAGAGTTCGCAAAATCTTTACATATGGATAAAGAGTTTTTAAAAATGGCAAATGATATAAGAAAAAGACTCAGTGATGATTATGATACTATCGAGAGATTATCTCAGAAAAAAACAAGCGGTTACAATAAAGATTTATATATAGCTTCATGTGCTATTTGTGGGGCTAAGGTTGATGAAATCCACCACATACAAGAACAACATAAATCTAATGAAAATGACTTCATAGGACATATAAGTAAAAATCATAAATATAATCTTATTCCATTGTGTAATAAACACCATAAAATGGTGCATGATGGAAAGATAAATATAAATGGATTTGTCACAACTTCAAAAGGTTTAGAACTTCATTATTCAGATTTAGAAAAATAAGTTTAAATGTTTCTGAGTGTTTATAGTAACTGTGGCATTATTATAACATAGTAGATTTATAATGTCAAACATTTTAATTATTTTACAGCAATTCTAAACTTGTGGATAGTTGGGTTTTAAAAGTTAAGGCATCACCAAAAAGTCATACATATCATGCACTTAGTAGAACGGAATTTTCTAAATTAAGACAGCATCTTAGAGATATTGATATTGCCTATGAAATGATAGCTTTACTCATGGTAGAAACAGGACTTAGACTTGGTGCAGCTCTAGAAGCAAACGAGAGTAACTTTAAAGGATGGCTAAGGCTTGTTGCTAGCGGAAAGACGGTTAATGATGTAGTCAAGCATAGATAT
>JAYEIM010000037.1:0-3742 GCA_034660095.1 Campylobacterota bacterium
TAAAACATCTTTATATGTTGGATTGTTGTAGTTACCACCTGTATATCCAGACTTCACATCTATAACGCCATCAATATTTTCAAAATGTTTTTCCACACCCCAAAAACAGCCAGCTGCAAATACTATAGACTCAATGCCTTTATTTAATTGCTTTTCCTTGGTTATGGTTGTTTCTGCAAAAGCAAAATGTGTCCCAAAAATGAGTAATATACTTAAAATGTGTCCCATTTTGTGTCCCTAAAATTTTATTCTTTGTATGAGTATATTAGTTAAATTAACTTAATATATAATGAAGAATATTCTTAATGATATTATAATTGATTCTTTATTTAATCAACTCACATATATCTATTTTTAAAACTTTTGAAATCTTGTATAAATTTTGAAGACTAAAATGCTTATCAAATTTATTTAATTCTGCTTTAGCAATATGTCCTACTGAATTATGATTTATTGCTAAAGCTAACTGCATTTGAGTTATGTTTTGTTTTTTAATAGTCTTGTAAAACCATAAATTTATAAACCATACATTCTTTGTCATTAGTTAATGACTTAGGAATAAATTTTTTAGAATAATTATTAGCATAGCCATTTGCCATTTCTTCTGTCTTAGCTTTTTCACTTGTACCTAATGAATCTTTTTGTAAACATACATAAGTCATTTCATTTTTATCTTGATTAGATATATTATTCATTAAGTCAAGATATATTTTTTCTTTTTTTAATTTTACATTAAATTTACTACATTGTTTATATATATTATTTGTAATAATACTATTAGCTATTGAATATATATTCTTACATTTTTTTACTGGTTGCTCTAAGGCATATAAACCTATATTAGCAACTACCAAAATAGATATTATTATTTTACTCATTTTGTTCCTTTATTCTTAAAAAATCTTTAAGAGCTTCTTTTAGTTCACCTTTATTTGTTATAGGAGTTGTTATTCTAGAACCTTGTCTCCAACTATTTACTTCTTCAATAATCTCAGCTATGTATATTGCTTCATTTTTATTAAACCCTCTTATATCATAATAATGCTCTATGCTTTTTGCTAAGTTTTCTATACTTTCCATTTTGCTCCTTTTTTTTATTAATTATTTTATCTAACATTACCATTAGGTATTATTAAATATTTCCTATTGGTAATATACTTTCTTTTAATTATTTTATCTTTAAAGGAGAATATTTTGATAATTGCTGAAATTACAGAAGAAGAATCAGAATTATTTCATAAGCAAATATCCAAACAAGTAAAAAAGATAAGAGTATCTCAAAATTTAACTCAATTAGATGTAAGTTTAAAATTAGGATTATCAAATCCATCTTTTATAACAAATGCTGAATCTCCTAATTCTGAAAAAAAATTCAATTTAAATCAACTTCATAAATTATCACTTATTTTTAATGTTAATATCTGTGATTTTTTTGAAAAATAATAAATTTCAAAATTCTTTTTAACAGACTCAATTTTTTCTAAACTCACCCCTATAACCTATATATAAAACTTTCAAAAGGTATAAAATAATCCAATAATCTAAAACAAGTCCTTTAAGGGTTTCTCATTTTCAGGAGAAACTAAAATGAAAGGACTATACACAAAAAAGCTACAAGAGCATAAACTCTATAAAGAACTACAACAGAACTTAAAAGACTACTATAATCTATCACTACATAAAGAACACAAACAAAAGACTTACCTAAAAAAGTTTAACTTTAAAAATTGCCGCTCTGGGGAAGTGATAAAGTTAGATTATGATTTTGAACAAAAATATAAAGAGTATTCTAAAACAACTCAACAAAGAGTTAGCACAATATCAGCAATGGCTCACAGAAAAGAGTTTGTAAGTGTATTTATAACATTTACCTTACCAAGTGAATACCATCCATTTAAAAGTATTAAGAAAGGCAATGAAAGATTATACACCTCTATTAATCCTGATTTTTCATTTAATAGCATAGATGAAGCAGTAAGCCAAGGATATAAACACCTTAACAAGATTTATCAAACATTCTACAAAAGAGTTAAGAACTATACTAAAAATGATTTATACTATGTAAAAGCTATTGAACAACATAACTCAACTATTCCCCATCTTCATTTATTGATATTTTTTCCATTAGAAAAAGCTGAATTTATCAAAACTACTTTTAAAAGAGTTGTAAATCATTTTAATTTAACAGTAGTAGATTATCAATCAACAAATTTTAATGAATCAATCTCTTATGCTTCAAACTATCTTTTAAAGTATATAACCAAAGATTTAAATAGTGGGGCAGATTATTTTCAAGCTAGGGTTTTAGATGGGTGGAAAAGAAAACATAAAATAAGAGTTTTAAGTAATAGTAATCTACCTTTGACACTAAAAATATATAAGCAAATTTATCACTCAATATCTAATATTGAAAAAAAAAGATTAAATTTAAAAAAAATGATAATCTATTAACAATTAAAGAAAAGATAGATATAGAAGTTGCAACATTGGGAATCCCCATCTATCTTTTTATACAAGATAATCTTAGATTGGAACATAAGATTAAATATCTTGAGGGTAGTTCCAAAACTTCTAAAAAATCCATATATGGTGATAAAGATTCTTTATTTAAAGTAAGAATAGAAGTGGATAGGATGAGAGATAATGACAAACTATATTATAAAACTACTAAGCTAGTAATTTGGTACCAAAATGTCATTATCTTTAAAAAACAAAATTATCAAAAAATACAAGGAGATAATACAAATGAGTAATTTAAATATAACTGGTCAAATTATGACAATACTAACAAAAAGCTATGAGGGTAAAGATACAAACTATTTACAGTTTATGACTGAATCAGAATCTAAAGGGATAGAGATTATAAAAGTAAAGCTAACTATTGATGAGGATATTAATAAAGTTGAAAAAGGTTTAAATGTATCTGTTCCAATTTCTATTAGTTCTATGAATGGCAATCTATATTATAGTCAATCAAACAGTCTTAAAATATTGAAATGATATGATTCAAGGACTTAAACTGTTTCTTTATGATTTAGCTATTTATAGCTTTATCATACTTGGAACAATAAGCACTATATTAATTTATAAATATGATATTACATACAAACAAGTTTATGAACAATACAGTTTATATCTACTTATTGCTCTATCTGTTATATTTGTAGTTAAATCATATCAATATATTAGGAATTGGAAATTTATAATATTACCATACTCTTTAAAGCTCATATCTCAACCAAAAGGGGAAGATAAAGATACAACTGTATTTATAGATAGATTTGTTAAGTTTGATAGAAAAAGGAAGATACTATATTTTAAAAACTATAATGCTATTGATATTCAAATGTATAGAGATAAACAAAAAGAGATTTTACACTATTTAGGATTTTATAATAAATCTATAGAGATAGATATACAAGAGTATAAAAGAAAATGGGTTAAAATTCAACTCTATGAACTGCCATATAGCTTTGATTTCTCTATGACTGATTTAAGACCTAATTATATCTATTATGGCAAGTATAAAGAGGGAAACTATTATCAACCTTTAAATAAACAAACTTCAATGATAACAGTTGGAGAATCAGGCTCAGGTAAATCTAACTTTATGAATTTAGGGCATCTCTAAAAACTACCCACCTAACCAAATAAAAACCATAATTTAGATAAAATAATAACTATATATCATCAATAAGGCTTCATAAATGTTAGGATTATTTGACTTAGAATATCACGAAAA
>JAYEIM010000038.1:0-3730 GCA_034660095.1 Campylobacterota bacterium
GTAAAAATATCTAAAAAAAATGATGATTTTAATGATAGTACTTTAGATAAAATATTAGAAGAAAATAATAATTTATTAAAATGTTTTGAAAAGTAATTAATGAAAATACAATATGAAAAACTTCCACGATCTATAAAAAATGAATTAAAAGAAGAATGTATAAATAGTGGATTAAAGATGACAACAAAGGAGTTGTATGATAATATTACTAACTCAAATGGTGACTATAAAACAATTGCTTGTGCGTTTAATGTTAGTAATGTAATTGTTTTTAAGCTTCAAGAATTAAACAAATGATTAAACTTTATTTATCAAGAAATCATTAAAATCATTAAAATTTTTATAATAATTTTGGCAATTTAAAACTTTCTCTCTATACTGATTGTAAATTTTTTCAGTAGCATTATTTCCCGAAATATCATTATCTAAAAAAGTGTAAATTGTCTCATATTTGTTCAGATCCAGGGACTCTAAAAGTCCATCTAATAAAGCAGTTGAATTAAGGATAATTACATCACCACCCATCTCTTCAACCCCAAAATTTTCTAATGCAGAAAGAAAATTAAAAAAACCCTCAAATATCGAAACTCTATCACTACAAATACCCTTAATTGTAGTTATTGATTTACCCTTTATATTCATTTTTGAGTACTTATTACGCAATTCATACCCATTAATATCATTTTTAAAACCAAGCGAATAATATAATTTATCATTAACTTTGTAATGCACCTCTTTTAAGTACTTTTTAACTAGATTAGCCCTTATTTTTCGCCTGTAAGCATAATAATATAAACCTTTTTGAGTGACTTTTGATATATCTATAATTTCTATTTTAGTTGACTCTTTTTTTTCAACTTTTGTATGTTCAGCTTTTGAAAAAGAAAAATTATTATTATTAAAACTTTTTACAACTCCAGCTACATCACACTTTTGTATTTTACATATCAAATCAACAATATTACCACTTTCCCCTGTTGTCTGGTCTTTCCAACTCCAGCAATTATTTTTATTATTCATAAATACTGAAAATGATGGTTTTTCATCTTTTCTTAAAGGGTTCTCATATAAAGTACCTTTTATATGCTTAAATCCATTCTGCTCTAGCCAGTCTGTTAAGTCTAACTTTTTAATTTCTGTTAAGTTCATTAAAAAGGACACTCTGTTGTGTCTAGTTCTAGTTGTTTTCTTGGCACAAACAAACCTCTTATTGTTTTTCCGTTATACCAAAAACTACCCATTTTCCAACCGTCAATTTTTTCTACAAGTTGGTTAATTTTTTTAAACTTTAATTCATACTCCAAAGTTTTATCATATTTTACTAACATTTTTTCTAACGTGGTTTGTGGTGTTTTAACAATACAACCCGTCACACCCTCCTTATTAACAAATCTAGAGATGATGAAATCATCTAGTTCAAAAGCCATTTTTTTACCAAGAGATGTTTCTATATCTTCTAGCATTTCCTCCGTTGTGTCTTTAACCATTTTAAAAAAATCTTTTTTATCCATCTTAAATTTTTTGAATATATTTCTTAATATATGTTCCGCAAAATCTGCTCTATCATTTTTGCTTTTTGACATATAAGTTGATATACGCTCGACTATTTGATAATGCAACCAGTGACTCATAACTCTCTTAACTGTATTGTGTCCATAATCTTGTGCTACTTTCAAATCCCCTAAATCTTTATTTGTTTTACCTCTCAAATCTAAACAACTTACTCTATTAGTAATTTGTTTATCTAAAAAATCATCGTTGAACTGTCCCCCATCTGCGGATAATAGGATTCGTGAGTTAATTGGAACATATACAGTATGTGCTCTCATCGGTCTAATTTCTAAAGTTTCTTCAATTTCAAAAAGTTTACGGTGAAAACTCATCGCTTCATCTATGACTAATGAGACTTTATTATAGTAATCTTCTGGCTTTTTATTATTTATACCATCATTAATAATATCTTTAAAATCAATAAATGCTGTACCATCCCATGCACTCATCCACTTGAACAATTTTGATTTTCCAAAGTTTGAATCTGCTAGTATTAAAAACCATAAAGACTTTTTATCTATTGCATACATACCTGCAACCATATAATCTAAAATATGCGGAATATTACCTAACCAATGTTCACCTATACTTTCTACTACATCATCATATCTTTCTTTAGATATACCCTCTAAATCGTGCGTATAATCAATCTTGATATGTAAGCTCAGGCTTCTTTGCTTTTCATCTACAATAAATTCAGTTTTTTCAAAAAAAGGACTTCTATATTCTCTATATTCGTATGCACTTCTACTTTTTAGATGCTCAAAAAATAAAGGTAAATTAATATTTTCAAATCCATCTCTAGTATATAATTCTTTAAAATGTATCTTAACTATACTTACAAAATTTTTAATGTTTCTTTCAATATATTTTACCTCGCCATTTCCAAGATGCAAAATAAATTTCTCTTTTCCACGATCTTCTATATTGTAAATATTTTCAATCATTTGTTCAATTAATATTATTTGTGCTTTAGTAGTTAATTCATTTTTCTTTTTATCTTCCTGCTTAGTTCCTCTTTTTATTACCGAATGTATAGAAGTAAACTCTTCTGTAATAGAGAGTAAATTTTGATTTGATAAAACACAAATACTTGTTTGCTGTTTAATTTGTTCTTTTTGAGCGGCTGGGGTATTACTCATTTTTCTAACCTTTCCTTTATTTAGTTCTTTTAAAAAATGCTTCCAAAAGTAAATTTTCATCAATTATTCTATATGTATCTCTTGTGTTATTAGTAATTATCATTACAGAATCTTTAAAATCTTCTCGATTATTTTTTATATAGTTTCTAAATGTTATTAAACTAACCATTAATTCATTTTTATGTTTTTCATAAAATTTTGCAAGTGATGTTGTATTACTCATTTTTCTAACCTTTCTTTTATTTTCTAGTTATCTTAATTGTTCTAATTATAAGTAAATAAATATTAGAGAAAGCTTAAAGTTTGAATATATTTATTTACTATTTAAAAAATTATTTTTGTATTGTTGTTGGATATATTTTCATATTCCTTACTTCCTTACATAAAATGGGGGGGTAGTTTGTAACTATATGAAAATATTTTATAAATGCCTTAACAAAGGGGTTTGTGTTTTTTTTTCTTATAATACAAGTGGTTTTTTATGTAATAATGTAAGGATTTAGTTAAATTCCCTTTGTTATGGGGTGCAGAGAGGCTGAAATCCTTACATTTGGGATGTAAGAATATGTAAGAATGATGTAAGGATGTAATGAGCCTTACATTTTTTGGCTGTTTCTTACATGTTTTTTGGGATTTATTACATGTTGATGTAAGGATTTGTAAGGAATTTAAAAAATTATTTTTTATTTTTTTCTAGGAAAGAACTTAGCTTTTGAAAAAGAAAAAATGGTGAATTGGCATAAAAAAAGGTTGATTACTCAAAAAGCTCCCCAGCCCAGTAATCAACCTTAAGCTCACATAAGTATGTGGGCTGTTCCTTTGTTTAGCGAATATAGTATAGCAAAATAAAATTAAAAAATAATAAAATTAAGCTTAAAATAGAGAAAAAATATCAAAAAAAAATTTTCGGCTTCTTTATTTATTACTATTATTAAAATAGGTTGTTTTAATATGAATAACCCTAAACCCTCTAAAAACCCTTTTATAATCAATGCTTTCAGGAGAGATAAAAACTAAGGAGAGGATAGAGGGGGAGA
>JAYEIM010000039.1:0-6583 GCA_034660095.1 Campylobacterota bacterium
ATGGACAAGAGAAGCAGTAAGACATTTGATAAAAGATTTATATGAAATTGATATGCCAATTTCAACTGTAGGAAGATACTTAAAGAAGTGGCAGTTTACATCTAAAAAACCAATAAAAAGAGCTTATCTCCTGTCACAAATGAAAACCTCTCCTAACAAATATTAAGTCAGTATTTATATTAAATCACATTTTGGTCTTTAGTATAATGTCTAAAAAAAAGATATTATATTATATCTATATATTGACATATCTAAAAAAAAGATATATAATGCTTTTATATATTATTTAAGGATATTTATCATGTTCAAATCAGGAATGCCAGTTTATGGAAAAGACTTTATAGATAGAAAACAACATCTTGTAAAATTTAATACTTTTATAAAAAACAATCAACATATAATGATTAAAGCTCCAAGAAGATATGGAAAAACATCTCTTGTAGTACATCTTTTTGAAATTCATAAATATAATAAAATTTATGTGGATATTAAAAGAGCTACATCACTTCAATCTTTAGCAGAGCAGATAATCAATGAAGCTTATAAGTATGCAGGTATCCATAGTATTATTTCCAAAGCTAAAGAGTCTATTTCAAGCCTTTTTAAACATTTAAAAGGAACTCTTAAAATAGATATGCAGACCGCCGAGCTTACTATTGAAATCTTAGAAAAGAATGAAAAAAAACAAATTGATGAAGTAGAGTTTTTTTTATATGCTATTGATCTAGTGGAAACTATTGCAAAAAAACAAAATATTAATATCAAATTTGCATTTGATGAATTTCAAGATATATTAACTATAGCAGATAACAAAATCCTTGATAAACTTAGAAGTGTTATACAACATCATCAAAATGTAACTTATATATTTCTAGGAAGCATAGAAAGTATAATGAATAAAATATTTTCAAGTAAAGCATCTCCTTTTTTTCATTTTGCAAGAGTAATAGCTCTTGATGGTTTAGAGATCAATGAATTAACAGAATTTTGTAAAGATTTTTTTAAAGAACACAAAATTACTTACGATGATTTTCTATTTGAAGTTATATATTATCTTGATGGTCACCCATACTACACAATGAAAACGCTACAAAGTATTTATTATAAAACCTTAGAAGAAAATAGCAACACAGTACAAAAAGATGATTGTATTGAAGCTCTTACTACTGCACTATTTGAAACTAAATCATATCTTGAAGAGATTATTGAAAAAATTAAGCAAAAGAAACATCATCATAGTGTTATATGGCATCTTGCAAATGGTTTAAAAGATGAAAGTATAGATAGTCCAACACTTTATAAGACATATAAATCTTTAGAAGATATGGGATATATAAAAAAGCGTAATCGTGGAGAGTATTATATAACTGACATATTCTTAAAGATTTTATTACAACAAAAAAATGATATCAAGTTAATTGAAGAGAAAATTGATTTTGTTGGCTTAAAATAAAGTGGAAATTCTAAAAAATCCTTGTGCCATATTTGTGCCAAAAAATGCTTAAAAATGCTACATTTTGCCTTAATTTTAATAAAATTTAACAATTAATTAACATTATTTAGATAATATAAATAAATAATAATTATAAGGTATATTTGTGATCAAAAGAAGTATCTATCTTTTTTATATATTGGGTGGATTAGTAGCTATGCTGATTATTCAATCTATTTATCTTTTTAATACTAAATCTACAACTACTAATATATTAAATCAAAAACTATCCTTTGTAAAAATTACAGGCTTACCTGATTTAGCAATTGCTACTGAAGCTTCCTATACAAGACATAGAAGTTTAGCAGACATATTTTCTATATATAAAGATGATGGAAATTTAAGAGAATATTTCCCAACAACATTTACATATAACCATTCAACTCTACTTAACAATACCCCAAGCAGGATAACTACAAACAATGATAAAAAATAAAATAAATCTATATCTTATACAGTATGCTACAAATGCAATTTTACGACAAAAAAGTAAAAGTTTTTTTATAATAGTAATTTTTACTATGTTAACTTTTCTTTTAACATCTATCTTTTTTATATCTCATTCAATTAAATATGAACTAGATTCTACAGTTGACGCTCTGCCTCAAATTACAGTACAAAAAATAAAAGCAGGAAAAGCTTATGATATTGATGTATCTGCCGTTGATGATATTATAGCCTTAGCAGGTGTAACTGATGCAGTAGCACGAGTTTGGGGATATTATTATTTTGAAAATGCTGGTGTAAATTTTACTATTTCGGGACTAGATCAATATGAGAAACAATACAAAGATAGCTTTGAAAATATAGTGCAGAAATTTGATATTGAAAATCTAAGTGGTGAATCATCAATGCTTGTTGGGGCTGGTGTAAAAGAGATAATGAGTCAAAATTATTATAAAAAATATTTTAACTTTATAAAACCAGATGGAACATTTAAAAAAATTGATATAGGTGGTGTATTTGATAATAGTACTCAACTTGAATCTAACGATATGATAATCTTGTCAAAAGATGATGCTAGAGAGATATTTGATATGGATGAGTCAATGGCAACAGATATAGTTGTAAAAGTTGCAAATCCAGAAGAGATACCAACAATTATACAAAAAATCAAACATCTACTTCCTGATACAAGAATTATTAGTAATGAAGATTTAAAAGTGAGTTATCAAAATATATTTGATTATAAAAGTGGTATATTTTTAGCAATTTTTATAATAGCATTGTTTACCTTTTTTATTATTATTTATGATAAGTCAAGTGGTTTAAGTAGTGAAGAGAAAAGAGAAATTGGTATCTTAAAAGCTACAGGCTGGACTGTAGATGATGTACTTAAAGAGAAATTTTATGAAAGCTTTATCATCTCTTTTATAGCTTATTTACTTGGTGTAATTTTTGCATTTACATTTGTTTATCTACTTCAAGCACCTATTTTAAGAGATATATTTGTGGGCTACAGTCAACTTAAAACTACATTTGAACTACCTTTTGTGTTTGATTTTCAAACTCTATTTTTAGTATTTTTCCTTAGTGTTCCCATATATATTGCTGCAACTATTATACCATCTTGGAGAGTTGCAACTCTTGAAACAGACGAGGTGATAAGATAATGGCTAACACAATGATAAAATTAGAAAATATAACAAAAATATATGAGATAAGTAAAAACAACAAAGTTATAGCATTAGATAATATAAATTTAGAGATAAATGAGGGTGAATTAGTTGTTCTAAAAGGGGCAAGTGGTAGTGGGAAAAGTACAATACTTTCACTCCTTGCAGCACTAAGCAAACCAACAACAGGTGAAGTTATAGTTGATAAAAAAAGGATTTCTAAACTCCCTGATAATTTTGCCGCTCTTTATAGAAGAGAAAATATTGGCTTCATATTTCAAAAATACAATTTAATCCCAACACTAAATGTTACTGATAATATATTGATACCATTAATTCCTACAAATCCAGATGAAAAAGAGGCACAAATAAAACTAGATAGAGCTATGGATACATTTAATATATCTCATAAAAAAGATGCGTTAGTGCGAAACTTATCTGGTGGTGAACAACAAAGAGTTGCGATTGCAAGAGCTCATATAAATGACCCAAAAATTATAATAGCAGATGAACCAACAGCAAATCTTGATGAAAAACTATCTTTAGACTTTATTGAAATTTTAAGAAAATTAAAAAAATCAAACAAAACAATAGTAGTGGCAACACATGACCCACTATTTTTTGATTTGGATTTCGTGGATAAAATCATAGAAGTTCATAATGGTAAAATAGGGAAAATAATTTAATGCTATTATCGCCTGAAGTATTGGCAATGTTGATACTAAATATTATATTTTTATTATTTGGTACAATTGCATTTATTTTAAGTATAAAAATATATTTAAATTGGGATATAAACTCAACAAAAAAATTACAATACAAACTTGAAAAACAAAGTTTCTTAACAGCAACAATTATAAAGTATATATTTATCATTAAATTACCGCTATTTTTATTTTTTATATTTACTCTTGATAAAGTATCAAATGTCCTAACTGGTGCTATGTGTGCAGCAGGTGTAGTTGATGCTACGCAGTTTGGAACATACCTTTTTATACTAAAGATTTTAAATATTTATCTATTTGGATTTTGGCTGATATTACACTATTTAGATATAAAACATGAAAGCTTACCATATACAAAACTAAAATTTGGATTTTTTATAGTTGCATTTTTTGTTTTTGCTGCTGAGATTGTACTTGAAGGTGTTATGTTTAATGCAATTGATGTTGATAAGATGGTTAGTTGTTGTGGTACTTTATATTCTAGTTCTGCTACATCTTACATCTCAACAATATTTTTAATAGATACAGATATATTATTGTCTCTATTTTATGGAAATTTTTTATTTATAGTTTTATTTTATTTTTTAAAGCAAAAACAACTTTTTGCACTTACTAATTTTATATTTATAATCATCTCTATCATCAGCCTTATATCATTTTTTGGAACATATATATATGAGTTACCAACCCATCATTGTCCATTTTGTTTTTTACAAAAAGATTATTATTATGTTGGGTATTTAATATATACTCTACTTTTTGTTGGTACTTTTAATGGTCTAACTACTGGATTTATAAATGACAATAATAGTAGAGGTAGTAGAAGTTATAATATATCTTTAATATTTAACTTTTTATATGTTTTACTAGTAAGTGCTTACCCCGTTATCTATTATTTTACAAATGGTGTTTGGCTTTAAGCAAATAATAAATATAATACCAATCAATAAAAGAAAAGAGAGAAAAATGAGAAAAATATTATTAATAACAATTATTGGCTTAACATTTTGCCAATCAATATTAGCAAATGATTTACCAGTGAGAAATCAAGATGTTTCACCACAACAACTTGAAAAACAAAATAAAGAAATTACTAAATTAGCTGCTGAACAATTATCAAAAAATCTACCACAGGTTATCAATAAATTTACTACTATTACTAGTATTAAAGCAGATGGGTCAAACTTGACATATACATTTGAGATAAATACTGGTGCAAAAAGTGATGAAACTGTTATAAATGAAGATAGAACTCAATGGGAGAAACTTTATGTTGAAAATGTATGTAAAAGATCAAAACGATTTTTAGATGCTCAAGTTAAACTATCATATCAATACATAAGTGCAAAAACAAAAGTTAAATTATTTAGATTTGATGTTACACAAGCAGAGTGTTTTAAAAGATTTGGACATCAGCAATGAATATCTTAAAACTACTACCACTTTTAACAATTTTATCATTTAGTATTATTTTTACAGGATGTGAAGAAAAATCTAAAACAGATGTAGCGAAAGTTCATTGGGATAGAGATATGTGTGCTAGGTGTGTTATGGTTGTAAGTGATAGAAAAAATACAGCACAAGTTAGACACCCAGATACAGGTAAAAAATATATGTTTGATGATATTGGATGTACAATTTTATGGTTTAAAGAGGAAAAGATTGATTGGAAAGATAGAGCGATTATTTGGATAACTGATGTAAATAGTGGAAAATGGATAGATGCCAGAACTGCATTTTATGATACAGAAAATATAACGCCTATGGCTTATGGTTTTTCAGCTCATACAACAAAAGATACTATTAAATCAGACCAAGAGATAATTGACTATAATGAAGTTGTAAAACGAGTTATAAAAATAGGAAAATAGGAAAAATAATGACAACTGATGAATACAAAAAACTAACAATAGAAGAGAAAGTAAAACTCGCAAATGATTCTAAAACAGATAAAAGCTTAGTAAAAAAAATTATTGAAGAGGATGATATGGATCTTAAAATGCAACTACTTATGAGTTCTCAAGCTATTATGGATGAAGTTAAGAGGTCTTAATTCTTTTTATTTTAGTTTAAAATTACATTTCATTTATTGACAATTAAATGAATATCGTATATAATGTAATAAATTAAAAGGTAAGTTGTGACTAAAAAAGATATAAATAAATTATTTGATATACCAATTTCAACATTAAACGAATGGCAAAAAATAGATAGTAGAAAAAATAAACTATATACATTTCTTATAAATTTAAATAAAAAAGATATAGACAATATCTCTTCTCCACATAAATATCATAGATTATTTCATATCTTAAATAGAAATATCAATAAAGATTTACAATACACATATGATGAGATTAAAACTGCATTTTCTAAAGTTGATTATAATTGTGCTACACAAAGGGAGCAATTGATATATTCAAAATTTTTTAAAGAGTGTGAAAGTGAAGACTTAAATAGTTTAAGTACAGTTTTTGGTGTAAGTAAAATGAATATTAAAAATATATATTTAGATGCACCTGAGCGATCACTAAAAGGTGTTGCTAAAATTTGGGATAAAAGATTTAGATTAAAACATATCCAAAGAGATGCTATTTCAGTAAATTATACACCATCAGCATTACAGCTTATTTTAAATAAAAGAATATTAAATGTATGATTTTTCAATCCAAAAGGATATGCTAAAAGTATCACTTGAGTTATTAAAAGAAAATAATATACTTGATATATCTGCACTTGGTGGTGGAACT
>JAYEIM010000039.1:6683-17091 GCA_034660095.1 Campylobacterota bacterium
AATCAACTGTTTATAATGAGACAATCTAAACCCACCTTATATTTAATTATTATGAGATTATTAAGTTAATAAAACCTATGAATCTCTTCCATAATATCTGCAAATTCCATATCATCACCTTTATCTTTTAAAAAGTCAATTAAATACTTTTCACTAGCTTCTATACCATCAGTTTTTTCTATCTCTAATAACTCTGCATAAAGATTAGAGATGATTTCGATAACATGAATTGATATAGATTTTCTTGCAGCATGATATCCTATAATTTCATGCGTATCATTATCTTTTCTTGCTTCAAATTCCGTAAAAATCCAGTAATATCTGCCATCTTTAGCAAGATTTTTTACCACTGCATTTATATTTTTACCAGCACTTATAGTTTCCCATAAAAGTTTAAATACAACTTTTGGCATATCTGGATGTCTTACAATATTGTGGGGACTACCTATTAATTCCTCTTTAGTATAACCACAAACTTCAATAAAATAATCATTGCAAAATGTTATTTTACCTTTTGAATCTGTTTCACTTACAATGTATCTTTTAGGATCTAGTTTTATCTCTTCATCTAAAATAAGTTTATCTTTTGACATCTATATTCTCCCATTTAAAAGTCGAATAAGAGCATCTGGCACCTCATTGAACTTAAACATTCTTTTACCACTATATTTTTTGTAAAAATAATCTGCATCAGATTTATTTTCAATTGAAACTAAATCATCTCCTGCTCGTGAAGTTGCACGACTTCCATATATAAAATATGCAGTTTTCGCATTTATTGGTTTCATTGTTAAATAATCTGTTACAATAATATCTTTAAAATCATCTTCACTTCTAACACCAATATCGTGCCATTTTCCTGGTCTATGATAAAATTCTATTAATGATTTTGGACTAGAAAAGAATAATTTTTTTCCATTTTTTAACTCTATTTTTCCAACCCATTTTGGGTCTTTATATACATTAAAATTTCTTACCACACATCTATCTTCTTTTGTAAAATCCATCACATAGTTTTTCTTAACTTCTGGTGCTTTTGGTGGTAGCATACTAGACGCATAACTTAACGATATTGATATCAATATACCTATTAGTAGTTTCATTATTTTATCCTTTTTTATATAATTTTTTATTATACCAAATCTTTCTTTGCAAAGATTTTAAATCCAAGAAAAGAGAAGATTAAACCTAAAGAGACTGGATACAATACAGCTAACATCACAAATGCTGTTTGACTCATTGAATCTAAAATATAAAAAGCAACTGGTCCCATAACTGTAAGCTCTGGATCAAATAATGATATAGCAGCAACTCTAAATATCTCCATAGGATTTATCATAGCAATAAAAAGTATAACTTCTGTATTTATACGCTGACTCATCATAAGTGATATAAGTGCAATATCTATAAATGCCAATAATAATATCCATACAAAAAATGCGATTCCAAGTGCAACTTCACTTGATTTTACAAATGATGAGATAAAAAAAGCTATTCCTAAAAATGCACTAGACATAGCAAATAATAATCCTACATATAAAAAGAATATATCCCATGGTATTGGTGCACCTTTGATTGAGCCATATACGATAGCAATAACCATGGCAAATACTACAGGTAAATAAACAGTTATAAATCTACCTATAATTTTACCCCAATAATATTGCTTAAGTGAGATAGGGAATGAAAGCATATATTCCAATACATGGCTATCTCTATCTCCTGATATTGACCTAACGGTTGTAATAAGTATAAATATAGGTAAAATTACAATTGTTATTTGAATATACATAAGTAATAATCTACTAAGTCCTGAAAACCCCATCACTTGAGACTCTGTAACACCTGCAATAAAAAACAGTGCAATAAGCCCACCAAATACAAGTGAATAAACTAAAAACCACTTTGCCCTTATTGACTCTTTTAAATCTAAATATGCGATTAAATATAAATTTTTCATTTATCCATTCTCTCCTAGTATCCTAATATCTGTTTTCTAATTTTTGGGTTAGCCATATGCTCACCTCTTAACATTTTTACTACAACTTCATCAAATTTTATGCAACCATCACACTCTTTTTCATAAGCTGAAAAACCATATAACATTGGTGTTCTTTCATTTATTTGAAAGTATCCTTTAAATGGATCAATATATTTTTTTGTATCATTTGAAAAAATTCTAGTTTTTATTGTAGATAGATCAACTTTTTCATCTTTTGCCCATAATATCATACATCCAACATCATCAAAATATGTTTTATCACCATCTTCACATGCTTTTGATGTATGAAGATTAGAATCTGGTAGTGGCATATTGCATTGTGGACAAATTCTTGTATTTATCTCTTCTTCTACAGTTTTTTCATCTGAATTGCAACCAATAAAAATAATTGATAAAAATAGTAACTTAACGAATAACTTCATCTGAAACAATTTTACCCATATCCATATAAATCTCTCTATTTACTATCTGCTCCACCTCTTCTCTTCTATGTGTTACAAATAACAATACTTTATCATCTTCATTTTGCTTTAGTAGTTTATAAAAATCATCTCTTGCTTTGGGGTCAAGATTTGCTGTTGGTTCATCATAAATAATAATATTACTCTTTTTAGCCAACGATATAGCGATAAGCAGTTTTTGTTTCATACCACCACTTAGAGCAAAAAAAGATTTATTTATATTTGCATTTATATCCAATTTCATCTCATTTGCATAGTGTTTTATCAGCTCTTTATCAACACCAGCACTTACACTTATATATTGCATAAGCTCACTAATACTAAGTTTAATAGGTGGTGGTAATTGAGGAACAAAACTAATATTTTCTAATACTTTCATCCTATCTTTAATAGGATCTAAACCGTTTATAAGTACACCACCACTATTTGGATGATAATATCCTAAAATTGATCGAATCAATGTAGTTTTACCAGCACCATTTGCTCCCATTAAAGCAATATAGTCATTTTTATTGAACTCTACATTTATATTATCAAGTGATATATGTGAACCAAATTTTTTTGTTAAATTTTTAACTTCTATCATCTTTTAAACTAATCCTTTTAATCTAAAGTCAAATTTTAATGCATCTTTGTGACATACATCTATACATCTACCACATAAAGTACAATCTGCACCAGTGATATATTCTTTTGTAATATTTTTTTCATCAAGTTGCTTTTTATACTTTGCTTTTGTTATCTCTAAAACTTGATTTTCAAAACATACATCATGACATACCATACAACTATCGCAATTATCATTCCACTCTATTTTTAGTGCAGATGCTTTACCAATATAACCATAAGTTGTACCTATTGGACAGATATATGTACACCAAGCTCTTCTAGAAAAGAAAACTTCCATAGCAAATACAACAACAACCCATATAAAAGCAATACTCCATCCATAAGCTACCATTCTACTTAATATCCCAACTACATTAAAAGTTTCAAATACTAAGTAACCACTTGTAAAAGATAAAACTAAAAATATAGTCCAAAAAATATGTCTAACTCTGTGGTCAAACTTTCTAGATTTTATTATTTTCTTTGATACTAGAGTATTGTGCAATTTTTCACCAACTTCACTTAGTATACCATATGGGCATACCCAAGCACAATAACTTCTACCACCAACTAAAAGATAAACTATCAATATAGTAACAGTACCAATTATCATATTTATAGGTAGATGATATGTGGATACAAATACTTGCAAAGTCATAAAAGGATCAATCATATGAAATCCTAAAAATCTTGAACCACTTAAAGTACCCTCTAACATTTGTAAATCTATAAAAAATGATAAGAAAAAGAAAAGATGGATAGATATAACCAAAATCCATCTTTTCATTCTAAAACTAAATACTGATTTTCCATCTTTTGTTGTATCAAAAAAAGTTGACCAAAAGGTTGTTTTTTTGATTGTTTCTCTATTGTTATACTTATCCATTAAAAACTCCGCTTAAAATTATCACTTATGATTTACTATTTACTATTTTTTAAAGCTTCAGCTCGTGCAGGAAATTCACCTATCTCTTTTGCAAACTCTTTTAAATCATCTTCACTAAGCGACATTAAAAGACCTTTCATAATAACATTTTCTTTTCTTCCTGCTTTAAAATCTACTAAATCTTTAAATAATTTTTCTTCACTTTGTCCTATAACTTTAGGACCCATCATAGGTTTGCCATTTTGAAATCCTGATCCATTTACACCATGACAAGAGGCACATTTACTTTTATATGCATTACTTACTTTAAATGCGCCAGCATTTCCAGCTTTATCTCTTAATGCATTTAAAGCATCCATCTCTTTTTCTCTATCATCTTTCTCTTTTGGTGCTTTTGTAACTGCTGCATTATTCATAGTATCACCAAAATCTGCTATAACTTTTCCATGCTCTCCACCATGATATGCACCACCTTTAGATGCTGTAAATGCCATAAGTGCTATTACAATTAAAGTTGCAAGTCCTGCTATTATATTTTTCATTATTGTTTTCCTCGTATTTCTTGAATTTTTTTATTAAATTCATATATCTCTTCTGCCATCACTTTTATATCTTTATCACTCATCTTTTTAATCAGATCATCCATTAGTGGATTTGAGGCTTTACCTGTTTTAAAACCTATAATTTTATCGTAAATATAGCTTATATCTTTACCAAGCAATGATGGACCAACTACACCATTTGCATAATCATCATGACATGCTGAACATTTAAGTTTAAAGTCACGGCTCAATTGTTTTACTATCAAAGAAACTTGAACTCTTTCATATGGACTTCTAATATGCATATTTGCATCTAAAACTGTTCTAGGTTTTATACGAACAGCAGCATCTGAATTTGCAGGTTGAGAATTTGGATCATATGCACTCTCTACATTATAATCATAATAATATGCTTTTCCATCTTTAATATGAAGTTTTGATTTTTTCTTCTCTTCAACTTTTATCTCATGTGCATTTGTATTTTCTATAACTTCGATTTGCGGTGTACTTTTATTCGATAAACCTACTTCTGACATTTGGTCAGAAGTTTTTGTCTCTTCATTTGACTTATCGCCACACCCTGTAAATATTGCAACTAAAATTAGTGGCAGTACATAAAATATTTTTTTTGTAATCATATTCTCATCCCTTTAATATAATATTCTTCAAACGATAATCTTGGCTTAATAACTATTGATGGTATCTGTGTAGGACAAACCTCTTGACATACTCCACAACCTGTACAACCATCATAAACTTCTGGTTTCATTATTCCAACTCTTGTTCTTACCATTGCTATAGCACTTAGAGGATTTGGCATTGGACACATATCTGCACACAATGTACATTGTTTCCCTTCAAAAGTCTCAAAATGTTCAAGAACTTTCTCTTCATATTGTGTTACATTTGTTTGATTTGATAAAAACTCTTTCATTTTTTTATCATAACCAACAGGAATTGGCTCTCTTCTTACAGCTAAACAAGATCTTTTATGTTCTAAAACAGCAATCCCCATTTTAATATCTGTTGCTTTTTCTGTATCATGATCCAAAGCACCACTTGGACATGCAAGAACACATGGTACTGCTTCACATGCATAACAACCTCGTATATTTGCATCAATATATGGTGTTCCTACGCCATGACCTGTTCCAAAATCTGCTAACTCTATAGAATGATATGGACAAACTTGAAGACACTGACCACACTTAATACAAAGTGCCAAAAAATCTTTCTCTTCAACTGCACCAGGTGGTCTTAATCTATGTTCTGCTTTAACAGCCATTGGACTAAATACTACTCCTCCTGCAGCTGCTAGGGCTAAGATTCCCATTGTTGAATACTTAATAAAATCTCTTCTATCTGTTTCTATTTTTGCCATATTTATCCTTCAATTCTAACTTGTGGCTTTTCATCTTCCATTAAAAATAATGGTGTAGAAAACGGAGCCAATTTTGCCAAGAAATTTAGTAATGAAATCACAGGTGAACCGTAAAAAAACTTAACATCTGGATTATATATCCAAAGTTGATCAGCATATTGGTAAACTTGGTGGGGTGTATCACCTATATTGTTATTGTCCATATCAAAACCTTGATAGTTATCCCAATAATTTCCTACTATTTCATTGTCATTTGTTTTTGAACCTCTACTATCATTAACAATATCTTCAATATTTCCTTTTATTATATTCTTTTTTATAATATTATTTTCACTTAAAGAGTGAAAATGTATAGCTTCTGCATTATATAATATCTTATTATTGATAATCCAGTTATTCGTATCTGGTTCAAATGGTGATCTATCTACATATAATCCTTGCGCACAATATATCATTGTGTTATCTTCAATTGTAAAATTTGATACATCTTTAAGTCCGATACCCATACCAGTAGCCCCTAAAGAACTTTTTACTATGTTACCAGTTGCAATCGTATCTTGTGAATACATAAAAAATATACCAACTGAGTTATGAAAATAGGTATTATTTCTTACATAGTTTTTACCGGCATACATAAAATGTAAAGAATATCTACAATGTTCACCATAGTTTTCTTCTATAATATTTCCATGAGAATACCAAACAACCATATCTCTTGATTTTATTAAAGAGTTTCCTTTTATAAGATTGTCATGACTATACCATAGTCTAAGACCATCTCCACGAAGTCCTAAATCATAATCTTTAGAAGTGATTGTATTGTTTGATATTATACTATTTGTAACCATTTGTGCATCAATTCCAAATAAACAATCATCAATAATAATATCACTTATTTCACAATGTTTACCACTATTTAGAGTGATTCCTGCATCTAACTGATGATGTAATGCACCACTATTAATTACTTTTAAATTTTTAAGGGTTACAAAAGAGCCCGTTATTTTGATAACAGTCCCTTTCCCCCCACCATCTATAATCACACCTTTCTCTTTTCCTATAATTGTAATAGATTTATTTATAACAATATTGCCTTTGTAAACTCCAGCTGGTAGCTTTAAAATAGAACCAGATGGTGCTTTATCAATAGCATCTTGTAGTACATTTGCATTTACAAGCGTTATAAAAAAAAGATTAAGTGTAAAAAATATTTTAAACATTTTGCCTATTTTGTCTCATTCATTGCTTTTTGTTTTGCAAAGAAGGCTAACAAGCTTAATAAGCTAATAGCAATAATCATATAAAAACCAATTGTAGGATATGAGTGTGTTACAAACTGTGCAATTTTACCATCTCCAAAAACTGTTGGCATAAAAGGTTTTATTTTAAACGCTCCCCAATCATGTAAATTATGTCCAAACCAATATAACCAATATGAATAATCAGCTACAAAAAGAATTGGTAACGATACTGGTACAAGCATAAGATAATTTAAAACTTTTACATTATATAACATAAAGAAAATCATACCTAAACTTAATGCTAATAAAGCATATATACCAATCTCTCGCTCGATAGTTCCACCAACCCACATAGGATCCATTCCAACATAATGATTAATAGTATTCATCTCATGAACTTCACCACTATATCCATCAAAATGGAAAAATACAGGGATACCTTCAGGGAATGCTTCTTTTGGATAGTTTGGTGCTTCAAGTGAAACTGCCCAAATTGGAAGTGAACATGCACCTAACTCTGCATGCGTTTCTATCATTTTTCCTAAATCATTATGTGCATCTTTGTCTGTAGTAACACTTTTATACCTACCTTTAGAATATAAGTTCCATACAGTTTTTGAGAAAGATGAAACCTCTTCACCTTTAGCTTCATGAACTTGGTTTAAAACTCCATGAAATGCTATCATTGGAAATGTAAATGAAGCTGTTAATATTACTAGTGCTAATAGAGTAAAAACTCTAGCTTTAATAAAACTTGGGTGCATATTTGTCCTTTTTTGTAAGTTTATAATTAAAATAAGTTTATCTTATTTTAATTATAAACTATAGAAATATATTATTATGAGATTATATCAAATTTATATTGAAATAAACTTGACTATCATCAATAAAAAAGGGGGAAGCATAACTTCCCCCTTTTCTTTTTTTAATCTAATTTTATATCTTAGAATAAATTTGCATTTTCGTCTATCCATTTAAAATATTCAATAATGTCTTTTGTTTCCTCTTTAGTCATATGTTGATTAGGCATTTTAAGATTAAAATAATCAATCATACCTTTTACATATGGATCAGTATACATTTTTTCTGGATTAAGGATAAAATTACTTACCCATTTCTCAGCGTTTTCATGTCTTTGTAGAACACCTGTAAGGTCTGGACCTGAAGATACTTTACCAATAACATGACAACCTGAACAACCACCTTCGCCAAATGCTCTCTCACCTCTTTGAACAGCAGGAGATTGCTTAGTAGCAACTAGTCTAACAAGTGCATCTTTTGCTCTAATACCAACATCGGCAGTTTTAACCATAAGTTGCCAAATCATATTTTCAAAAAGAATCGCTTTTTCAATATCACCAGCAGCTAAAGCTTCATCAGATAGTTTCTTTTGAGCAGGAATTTGTCCAAATTGATCAAATGCATCTGTTACAAGATCTGCAACAACTTTATGATCACCAAATTTGTTTTCTTTTAAGAATTTAACAACACTCATAATAACAGCTTCTGTAGCATCATTAACTGCAACAGTTTTGTCATACTCAGCTTTTAATTCAGTTTTTGACATAGTTTTCATTTTTAGTTTTTGAGCCGAAACATATTTTTTGTTTGGATCTTTAACCATTAAGTAACCCATCATCTCTAAGTGAAGCGCTGAACAGAACTCTGTACAGTAGTAAGGGAAAACACCCTCAATATCAGCTTCAAACTTAATAGTTGAAGTTTCACCTGGCTCTAATGACATGTGAACATCAAAGTGGTCAACTGTAAAACCATGAGTTTCATCTTGAGCTCTCTCAAGGTTGGTAATGTGCATAGTAACTATGTCACCTTTATTAACAGTAATACGCTCTGGATTGATGTGAGATCTAACCATTGTTGCATATACAGTTACATTTTTACCTTTACGAACAATTTTTTCTTGTCCAGCAAGAGTTTTACCCTTATGCTGTTTACCAGTTTTAGAGTTTGTACCCATTTTGTATCTTACATGTGGGTGAAGTTTCTCTGCACGGATAGCAACTGCTTGGTGAGGTTCACCTAAAGGAATTGGCATATCATAAAGAAGATCCATCGTTTTACCACGAATATCAATCAACTGGTGATTTTGTGGGTGAAGAGGACCAACATTTTGGAATCTATCAATAGCAAGTTTGTTAAGAGAGATAATATACTTACCTTGAGGGTCAGCAGATTTTCCTTCCATACCACAAAGGTGTCCAACATTGTAGTGAACATTTTCTTTGTCAAGAACTTTTAAAGTTTTATAGTTCCATTTAACAATCTGGCTATCAACATAAAGTGAAGTATAAATCTCACCATCTACATTTGAGTACTGATTATGTAATGGCCCAAGACCTAGTTCAACTTGACCATGCAGAGATGATTTCATATCTAAGATAGGGATACCATATGGATCTTTACCAACATATTTTTTAGCATCGATAAGTTTTTTGATTTTGCTCCATTTATAAACAGAAGCGTGAGTATCTAGCTTACCACAAACTGTGATATATTCACCATCTGGAGAAACATCAACACCGTGAGGAGATTTAGGTTCAGGAATTAAGAAAAGAGCGTTGTTTTTAACAGCTACATCCATAGGAACGATTCTATGACCATTAACAACTTTTACATTTTTCTTGTTTTTAGCAAGTTTTGCTAATTTTTCCCAGTTATATACATGTAAGAAGTCAGTGTCATTTCTACTACAACCAGCTTCAAATGGAGGCATACCTACTTCGATACCACCAGTGTACATTTCAGAGTTAAATGAGTTAGTGAAACCCCAACCATGAGATACAAATTTACCAGCGTCACTTAAATCTTGCATATATGGAGGTAATTCTATAGAAAAAGAAGCTTTTTCATCAATTTTACCTATTTTAGTGTTAAACTTCCACATAGTAATAGCACCACGATAACTTTCTTTGTACTCTTCAATTGGGTGATAGTTGTTATCAAAGGGTGCAGCATATTGAGATGCTTCAATGATATACTCAGAATTTTGAGTGAAGAAAGCTCCACCGTGATCTGATTTTAAAATCGGATTAACAACAATTTGCTTAGTTTCAAAATCTTCTAAGTCGATTACACCAACTCTTGGATTAGCTTTATCATTGATAACTAGCCATTTACCATCATATACACCATTTTTTTCTGAAAGTGCTGGGTGGTGAGTATCTCCCCAGTTTATTTCACGACCACGGATATTACCTTGGCGTAAAACTGCTTTTGAATCTTCATCAAATCCATACCCTTGCCATGGCTCAGGTGTAAATACAGC
>JAYEIM010000040.1:0-3686 GCA_034660095.1 Campylobacterota bacterium
CCATAAAATACTATTCCAATGATATTACTACTACTTTTTTCTTGAAAATTTATGATGTGTTTAAAAGCATCTTTTTTTATTGTTTGTGATGATTTTACATCTATAGCTAAGATTTTATCACCTTTTTCAATGATAAAATCTATCTCTTTTTTATCATTTGTTCTATAGTGATATATATTTGGTATTGTTAAACTATAACTAATATGTTTTAATAACTCAGCATAAACAAAAGTTTCTACTATTTCACCTTTTTTATTTGAACTTATCATCTCATCTACAGTGGTTATGTTTAATAAATGAGATAGTACTCCACTATCTAACATAAATAATTTTGATGACTTTATAAATCTTTTTGATATATTTGAACTGTATGGTTTAAGCAATGATATTTGATATATCATATCTAGCATTGAGATATAGTTATTGACTGTTGCTTCACTTAGACTAGAATCATTTGCTAAATTTGACTTATTTATCAATCCACAACTTCTAGAGGCAATGATATTGAAAAATTTTATAAAACTATTTATATCTCTTAGTTCACCTACATCTCTTATATCTCTTTCTACATATGTACTTATATATGAGTTATACCAAAGTGCTTTTCCTCTTATTGTATCTATTTTTTGGATTTCAGGATAACCACCATTTATGATACTATTTAAAATATCTTTATAGGAAATATCAGTAGTGGTTAACTGCTCTATATCACTTTGAAACAATATATCTATAAGATTTTCATCACTTTTATGATTTAGCTCTTTGGCTGATAGGGGCATCATCTGTATCTCTATAACTCTACCTGCTAGTGTATCTCTGGCTGATTTCATATCCAAGATATTTGCAGATCCTGTAAGTATAAAATTTCCATTTGTCCTATTTTTATCAATATCTAGTTTGATACCCTCTAAAACTTTAGGTACCTTTTGTATCTCATCTATAATTATAGGCTTTGGAAGAGTTGATATGTATCCTATAGGGTCTGTAAATGCTGATTCTCTTTCATTTAAATTATCAAAAACTCTATATTCAAACTCTTTTGATAAACATAAAGTAGATTTTCCAACTTGTCTAGCACCTGTAATTAAAATAGATGGAGATATTTTAATTGCTTCTTGTAAAACAATATCAATTGACCTTTTAAACATAATATACCTTTATATTTGTAATATACATAAGTATAGCTATATAATATATAAAACTTTATTAAGTAATTTACCAAGTTATCTCTTTTTTACCAATAGTTTTTAAAATTTTATTTGTTTTACTAAAATGTTTACAGCCAAAAAAACCACGATATGATGAAAGTGGGCTAGGGTGTGGTGCTGTTAATATATGATGCTTGTTCTCATCAATTAATTTACCCATTTTTATAGCTCCTGCTCCCCAGAGTATAAATACAATATCTTTAAAACTTTTATCTATATGTTTGATAATATTATTTGTAAATATCTCCCACCCTTTTTTATGATGTGACTTAGGAAGACTATCTTCAACTGTTAAAATTGTATTTATTAGCATTACTCCCTGTTTTGCCCAAGGTGTTAAATCTCCATCAATACAAGTCGAATCTCCAATATCATCTATAATCTCTTTTAAAATATTTACCATTGATGGTGGATTTTTTATATGATTTGGTGTTGAAAATGCCAAACCTTGAGCTTGCAAGGGTTGATGATATGGATCTTGACCAATTATTACTACTTTTAAATTATCGTATTTGCATAGATCAAATGCTGTAAATATTTTTTCTTTTTGAGGATAAACTTTAGTTGTTTTATATCTTTCATTTAAAAAATTATTTAGATTTACAAAGTAATCTTTTTGTTTTTCATGTTTTATTATATTTTCCCAATTCATTGGGTATAATAGCTAAATTTTAATAAATAATGGATGTGATTTATGTGTGGAATAGTTGGATATATAGGAAATAAAAATACAAGTGAAATATTGGTTGATGGATTAAAAGAGTTAGAATATCGTGGTTATGATAGTGCAGGAATAGCTATAATGCAAGATGATAGTTTTATAGATTTTAAAGCAGTAGGAAAAATAAAAAACCTTGCTACTAAAATTGATAATTCAAAATTCAAAATTCAAAATTCAAAATTAAGCATAGGTATTGGACATACAAGATGGGCGACACATGGGAAACCAACAGAACTAAATGCACATCCACATTTGGGTGAATACTCATATGTTGTACACAATGGTATTATTGAAAATTATAAAGAGTTAAAAGATGAACTGATTACTGCTGGTCATAAATTTGTATCTCAAACTGATACAGAAGTTATAGTTCATCTTTTTGAATTTTATTTTAATATCAATAATGATGCCGAGCAATCTTTCAATCAAACAATATCAAGACTTGAAGGTGCATATTCAATTCTTCTAATAACTAAATCGGAACCTAATAAAATATATTTTATGAAGCATGGAAGTCCCATGGCAATTGCAAGAGGTAATGGAGAAAATGAAATTTTATTTGCCTCTTCTGACGCACCACTTATTGGATTAGCATCTGATGTAGTATATCTTGAAGATGGTGTTAGTGGTGTTGCTTCAAGTGATGGTTTAATTTTTAGTGAAAATGTATCATGGTCAACACTTCCAACCTCTAAACAGTTTGCTCAAAAAGATGGATATAGATTTTTTATGGAGAAAGAGATATATGAACAAAAAGATGTAGTTGTTGATAGTATGCTGGGTCGTATTGGAGATGATGAGATTGTATTTGATGAGATAAAATCAAATATGATAGATGGTATAAATGAGATAAAGATATGTGCTTGCGGTACATCTTACCATGCAGGGTTAACTGCCTCATATCTTTTAGAAAGACTTACGAAAGTTAGATGTAGTGTAGAAATAGCAAGTGAATTTAGATATAAAGAACCACTTTTAACCCCAGATACACTTTTTGTAGCTATATCTCAAAGTGGAGAAACTGCTGATACACTTGAAGCACTTAAAATGGCAAAAAATGGTGGATTAAAAACTATTGTAGTTTGTAATGTTGATAATAGTTCTATGACAAGAGTAGCAGATACAACTATATTAACACGAGCAGGAATCGAAAAAGGGGTAGCTTCAACAAAAGCATTTTCCACTCAAACAGTTGTGTTATGGATGATGGCTCTATTTTTTGCTAAACAAAAAAATAGTATCTCTAAAGATAAGTTAATTGAAGAGATAAGAGTTTTAAGAGAGGTACCGAACACTTTAAAAGTTGAAGATAGTTTACATGAAAAATGTAAAAGACTAAGTAAAAGATATCTACATGGTCATGGATTTTTCTTTATAGGTCGTGATGTATTTTTTCCATTAGCTTTAGAAGGTGCTTTGAAACTAAAAGAGATAAGTTATCTTCACGCAGAGGGTTATCCAGCAGGGGAGATGAAACACGGACCAATAGCTTTAGCAGATCCAGAATTATTTACAATAGCACTTATGCCACAACATCTACACTATGATAAAATAAAATCAAATGTAGAAGAGTTAAGTGCTAGAGATAGTACTATATGTGCCATCTCTCCACTTAGGTTTGATTTAGCAGATGATTTTATAAATACTAAAAAAACAGATCACTATATGCTTGAATTTTTTGAGATGTTAGTAGTTTTACAAGTATTTTCTATGGAGATAACAGTTCGACTTGGAAATGATGTAGATATGCCAAGAAA
>JAYEIM010000041.1:0-3683 GCA_034660095.1 Campylobacterota bacterium
TTTTACTTTTAGCAACAAACCTAAGCCAAAAGTATCCAAATAATCCTGCAAATAGTGAAGCTGCTAAAATACCAACTTTCGCTTGAAATATAAGTTCTGGACTATTTATAAATGCTAAATCAGCTACAAATATAGACATTGTAAAACCAATACCACCTAAAAATGCAACTCCAAATATTTGACTCATTGTACTATTTTGTGGTAAAGTTGCTATTTTTAATTTAATAGCTAACCAAGCAACTCCAAAAATACCTAAAACTTTTCCTAAAATAAGTCCCATAATGATACCTACAGATACAGGCTCCATAATTGTTGTACCAATAGAACTAAAATCTATAGCAATACCAGCATTTGCAAGTGCAAAAAGAGGGATAACAATCAAAGCAACTGGAAGATGCAAATCATGCTCCAATCTAGCAGCTGGAGTTCCAACTTGATCAATTCTATCTTTTATATTATTTAATATAGCTTTTTGTCTCTCATGCATCATATGGTCAGTTGCTACAGGATAAGTATCATACTCATCAATTAAACTTCTTGTTTGTGTAGTAAATTCTACTGGTGCTTGTTTTGGTTTTGATGGTATTGCTAAGGCTGCTATTACCCCTGCTATTGTTGCATGAACACCTGATTCTAACATAAAAAACCACATAAACAATCCAATTATAAAATATGGTAAAATCATATGTATCCCAAAACGATTAAGTGCAATTAACAATATAAATGCAACACCTGCTAACATAAGTGGTAAGAAAATTATTTGTTCGGTATAAAATATTGCTATTACTAAAACTGCACCAAGATCATCAACAATAGCAAGTGCCACTAAAAATGTCACAAGAGCTGTCGGCACTCTTTTTCCTAAAAGTACTAAAGCACTAATAGCAAATGCAATATCTGTTGCCATTGGTATTCCCCAACCAGCAGCTCCAACTTCACCTGAATTTATACCAAAATATATTAATGCTGGAATAACCATACCACCAATTGCAGCTAAAATTGGTAAAATTGCAACTTTAATATCGGAAAGTTCCCCAACTAATATCTCTCTTTTTATCTCCAGTCCAATTATAAAGAAAAAGATAGCCATAAGCCCATCGTTTATCCAGTGATGAATCGTATGAGATAACTCCCATGAACCAACTGTTAAATCTACTTTTGTATGAAAAAAATGTGCATAACTTTCACTTAGAGGTGAATTAGCTAATATAAGCGCTAATACTGTCATAAACATTAAAACAATACCAGTCGTAGTTTGTGCATGTAAAAAATCTTCAAACGGTGTAGATATCTTTTTAAATGCTTTTTCCCATGGTGCAAATAGTCTCATCTTTGTTCCTTAAATATATTTTATAAAAATAGTATCATAAATAACTTGTATAAAACTTATAATAATTATGATACAATATACTCATGAAATTAAAACTAGTATTAACAGCACTGTTTATTGCCATTTATATTTTTAGTTTTTATTCTCAAGCTAAATATAAAGATGAAAAAATAAATATAATCTTAGATGAACAAATAAAAGATTTAGAAGTACACTATAGTGTAACTATGGATTATTTTATCCAAGATGTTAAAGGTATGCGACACAATTTACTAAACAATAAAAAAGTAATATCTCTATTTTCTCAAGCACAAAATGCAACAAAAGATGAAAGAAAAGTATTAAGAGATAAACTATATAGATTATTAACTCCTATGTATAAAAGGATTAATTCCAGAGGAATATTCCAATTCCAATTTGTATTTCCAAATAATATAACTTTTTTAAGAATGCATAAACCAGATAAGTATGGAGATGATTTAACCAATATAAGATATAGTTTTGCACATACAAATAAAACAAAAGAAACTGTTATTGGATTTGAGCAAGGTAAAACAACACATGCTTTTAGATACACATACCCTGTTTATGATAAAAAAGGTAATCATTTAGGTGCATTAGAGACATCATTAGGATCCAATACAGTACAGGAAAAACTTTCAAATGTAAATAAAATTCATTCACATTTCTTAGTGAATAAAAAAGTTTTTGAAACGAATATTTGGGAGGGAGAAGATTTAAAGCAAAATTATATTCAAAGTATTGAACATAAAGATTATATGTTTACCCTAACTAAAGGATATAGTGATAACAAACTAAAAAATATGAAAAACAATATTATTAAACATTTAGAAGATAAAATCGATCAAAAAATATCTACTAAAAATCCATTTTCTGTGTATCATATATTGGAAGATACGGCAAAAATTATTACATTTTTACCAATTAAAAATACACAAGAAAAAGAGATCAGTGCGTATATAGTATCATATACTACAGATAAAAATATATATACTACTCACGATGATTTTGTAAAGTATAATATTATTAGATTTTTTGGATTATTTCTAATATTCTATTTTATCTATAAAAACTTAAATCGTAAAAATGAACTAGAGATCGAAGTAGCTAAACAAACTAAAGAGTTAAAAGAGCTAAATGAAAATTTAGAACAAAAGATAATTATAGAAGTTGAAAAAAACAAACATATACAAGAGCAACTTTTTAAATCAGAAAAATTAGCAAGCATGGGAGATATGATAGGAAATATAGCTCATCAATGGAGACAACCACTTTCTGTTATATCAACAGGGGCAACAGGTATGAAAATGCAAAAAGAGTACAATGTCCTTACAGATGAGCTTTTTATTCAAACATGCGATGCTATAAATGATAACGCTCAATACCTATCAAAAACAATCGATGATTTTAGAAACTTCATCAAAGGGGATAGAAATAAAACGATATTTAGTTTAAAAAATAATATAGATGGTTTTTTACATTTAGTTGAGGGACCAATCAAAAGTCATAATATAAATATTATTTTAAACTTACAAGAAGATATAAAAATAGATGGCTATGAAAATGAACTAACGCAATGTTTAATCAATATTTTTAATAATGCAAAGGAAGAGTTGATAAAAAAAGATACCAATGTATCTTTTGACTCAACGAATAAAAAGAACTATAACAATGAAGATAGACTTATATTTATAACTACAAAAAAGATTGATAAAAAAGTGATAATTAGTATAAAAGACAATGCAGGTGGAATACCTGAGGATATACTTCCTAAAATTTTTGAGCCATATTTTACAACAAAACACAAATCACAAGGCACTGGACTTGGACTTCATATGACTTATAACTTAATTGTAGATGGTATGAATGGAACTATTGAAGCTACTAATGTAAATTATGAACATGCAAACAAAGAATATATTGGGGCTGAGTTTAGTATCTCTTTACCTGTTTAGTTTTAATCAATACCTGCTGTTACTGAGATGCCAACATATAAACACCTTGTTCTGTAAAAACATGAGGTAATTTTCTAGTACCTCCCCAACTTGAAGTCGCATTTTGCGACTTCAAGTTTTCAAACTCTATTTTTGTTAATTGAAATATAAAATCATCTGGATCGATGAAAAGTATGTCATTTTGCAATGTTTTCTATTTCTAAATATTTATCTCCTAATAAATATAAAATAAGAGGTACAATATCATACTAACTGTAGATACTTTAGATAACTTCTCTACTGCATTTATTTTATCTTTATAACTCTACTTTTGACATTTAGTCAAAAGTCTTTTTATTCGAAAACTCTACTTCTGACATTTAGTCAAAAGTCTTTTT
>JAYEIM010000042.1:0-16943 GCA_034660095.1 Campylobacterota bacterium
TACTCACCACCATTTAGATAATCATAAAATCTAAACAAAACAAAATACTCAGGAGATATCTTGAGTGTTTTTTGTAAATTTCAAATAAAAGGGTTATCTTGTCAATTTTAAACAACCAAAAATTTAGAGGAATATTTTTCCAACTACTTACAGTGATTGGTTTAGTTGCTTTTTTGTGGTATATTACTACAAATCTATTTACTAATATAGAACAAAGAGGCATAACAACAGGGTTTGATTTCTTTAATCAAACAGCAGGTTTTGGTATAGCAGAATCACCTATACCTTATAGTGATTCTACATCTACATATCTTGATGCATTTTATGTTGGTATTTTAAATACTTTAATGGTATCTTTTGTAGGTATCTTTTTTGCATCAATTATTGGTGTTATTATAGGTGTTGCTAGGTTATCAAACAATTATATTATCGCTAAACTATCTTTAGCATATATTGAGTTTTTCAGAAACATACCTATACTTTTACAAATTCTTTTTTGGTACAATGTTGTTTTAGCCGCACTACCAAGTCCACGACAAAGTATGCAGTTAGCTTCAGATGTGTTTTTAAATAATCGTGGTTTATATGTTCCAAGACCAGTTTATGAAAGTGGATTTGGCTTAGTTGTTGGAGCGTTTATAATAGCTATTATTGCAATAGTTATGTTAAATAAATGGGCAAATAAAAAGTTTGATGAAACAGGGAAAGACTTTCCTGTTGCACTTGTAGGTACTGGAATATTTTTTATACTACCTACAATTGCATATTTTATAGCTGGTTCACCAGTTAGTTTTGATAACCCATCACTTCAAGGATTTAATTTTGGTGGAGGTATGAGTTACTCACCAGAGTTTTTAGCTCTTACATTTGCACTTAGTATCTATACAGCAACATATATTGCAGAAGCTATAAGAAGTGGTATAGAAGCAGTTGCAAAAGGACAAAAAGAAGCAGCAGCTTCATTGGGTCTTTCAAGTTATCAAAGTTTAAAAATTGTTATTTTGCCACAAGCAATAAGAATAGCAATACCACCAATTATTAATCAATATCTAAATCTTACAAAAAACTCATCACTTGCAACTGCAATTGGATATCCAGAGCTTGTAACTGTATTTGCAGGAACTTGTCTAAATCAAACAGGACAAGCAATAGAGATAATTTTAATAACAATGGCAGTATATTTAACTATAAGTTTATTTATATCACTTATACTTAATATAGTAAATAAAAAAATGGAAATAAAAGGTAGGTAATGGCAACATATAATATAAAATCAGCAAGACCGGCACCTTCAAATTTAAGGGGTCCAATAAAATGGATAATTGATCATTTACTTTCAACTCCTTTAAATGTCGCTTTAACTTTAGTGGGGATTTCATTTTTATTTTTAGTAATTCCACCTTTTGTACAGTGGGCAATAATAGATGCGAACTTTGCAGGTACAACAAGAGCAGACTGTACTGGTGATGGTGCATGTTGGGTATTTATAAATCAAAAATTAACTCTATTTATTTATGGGTTTTATCCTGAAGATGGATATTGGCGTATAAATTTAGCATTTGGATTATTTTTTGTATTTGGTGCTTTATTTAAATACTTAGGAAAAAGTTTTATACAAAAGTTAGCAATATTTTGTATATATCCAATTATTGCATTTTTGTTAATAAGTGGTGGATATTTTGGTTTAGAAACAATTCCAACTGATAAATGGGGTGGACTTACTCTTACAATTATTATAGCTTCTGTAGGTATTGTTGTTGCTTTCCCTATAGGAATTGTTTTGGCATTTGGTAGAGCTTCAAAATTACCTATAATTAAAAATTTAAGTATTGGATATATTGAGTTTATTAGAGGTGTACCTCTAATCTCGATTCTTTTTATGGCATCTGTTATTTTACCTCTATTTTTTCCTGAAGGGATGACTTTCGATAAGCTTCTACGAGCTTTAATTGGTATAACAATGTTTCAAGCTGCATATATTGCAGAAGTTGTAAGAGGTGGACTTCAAGCGATACCAACAGGACAATATGAAGCAGCAGATTCTTTAGGATTATCCTATTGGGAAAAGATGCTTTTAGTTATCTTGCCACAAGCATTAAAAGTAGCAATACCAAATCTTGTAGGTGCTTCAATTGCACTTTTCAAAGATACAACTTTAGTACTTATTATTGGACTTTTTGATCTACTTGCAATGGTGCATTTAACAGGAAGTGATACGCTATGGATGGGATATGAAACAGAAGGTTATGTATTTGTTACAATAATATTTTGGTTTTTTTGTTTTTCGCTTTCAAAATATGGTAAGTTTTTAGAAGATAAATATAATACAAACAATAAATAATTAGGAAATAATATGAATGAAGAAAATATAATAGAGATAAAAGATTTAAATAAGTGGTATGGTGACTTTCATGTTTTAAAAGATATTAACCTAAATATTAAAAAAGGTGAAATTCTTGTGATTTGTGGACCCTCTGGAAGTGGTAAATCAACAGTTACAAGATGTATGAATTATCTTGAGCAGTTTCAAGAGGGGACTGTAAATGTAAATGGCACTGAACTTGTAGATGATGTTAAAAAAATAAAACAAGTAAGAAGTGAAGTTGCGATGGTATTTCAACACTTTGAACTATTTCCACATCTTTCAATCTTAGATAATCTTATCTTAGCACCAACTCAAGTACATAAGCATCCAAAAAAAGAAGCAATTGAAACTGCTATGAAATATCTTGAAAGGGTAAATATAGCAGATCAAGCAGATAAATATCCAAATCAACTAAGTGGTGGACAAAAACAGCGTGTTGCAATTGCTAGAGCATTGTGTGCAAATCCTAAGATTATGTTGTTTGATGAGCCTACATCGGCACTAGACCCAGAGATGATTTCAGAAGTACTTGATGTTATGATAGAACTTGCTACTGAAGATAAAACTATGATATGTGTTACTCACGAGATGGGTTTTGCAAAAAAAGTAGCTGATAGAGTTATATTTATGGATGAGGGGCAAATTGTAGAGGAAAATACACCTGAAGAGTTTTTTCATAATCCAAAAAGTGATAGACTAAAACTGTTTTTAGAACAAATTCTTGATCATTAATAGGTATTAATGGGTTATATAGAATTAAATAAAAAAGCATTCTTTAATAATGCTGATTATTACACTAAACTATTAGGCGATACAAAAAAATTGTGTATCGCTTTAAAAGACAATGCTTATGGTCATGGGATAGAGCCTATGGCTCAACTATCAAATATCTACGGAATAAAACACTGCATAGTAAGAGATATAGATGAAGCAAATATTGTATCTAACTATGATTTTGAATCTATATTAGTATTGTATGAAATTCCTAAAAAAAAATACAATAATAACTATATATTTGGTATAAACAGTATAGAAAAAATATCTAGTTATCCAGAAAATACAAAAGTTGAACTAAAAATAGATACAGGTATGTCAAGAAATGGCATTAAACCTTCTGAACTAAATGAGGCAATAAAGCTTATTTTATCAAATAATTTAATACTAAATGGTGTTTTTACACACTTTTGTTGTGCAGATACAGACAATGACGATAACCTAACTAAACAACAAGAGAAGCTTTTTTTAGAGGTAGTTGCTAAAATTAAATCAAAAGTAAAAACACAATTTAGAGTACACTGTGCAAATACCGCAGGTGTAGAGTTGGTTAATAATAATTTATATGATATTGCACGAGTAGGAATAGGGCTATATGGATACAATAAACCGATTCAACAATATTTAAAACCCATACTTTCTCTTTGGGCAAATAAAATATCTACTAGAATTTTAGATAAAAATGATTCGATTGGATATGGTGCTACATTTATAATAGAAAAAGATAATACTACTATATCAAATTATGATATAGGGTATGGAGATGGTTTTTTTAGATTAAATGAGAGAAAAAAAGGTTTTTTGGAAAATGGAAGCTCAATTTTAGGTAGAGTATCTATGGATAACTTCACAACTTATGGAGATGATGATAAAGTTTGCTTATTTAAAAATGCAACTGCATTAGCTAGTACACATGATACTATTGAATATGAGATATTAACTCATCTATCATCTAAAATAAAACGAACTATAATCTAATCTACATATGAGTTAAATCTAAAGTTGCTTCACTTAAAGTAGGGTGGGCAAATATCATTTTTGAGATATCTTTTAATGTTGATTTTGTATTTATAAGTATTAAAAACTGATGAATTAACTCTGTAGCTTCATTTCCTATAATTGAAGCTCCGAGTATTAGTTCACTATCTATATCATAGATAACTTTTATAAATCCACTATCATCACCTTTTATTTTTGCTTTTCCATTTGATTTAAAGAATATTTTTTTAGTTTTAAACTCTATATTATTATTTTTTAATTCTTTTTCACTTTGACCAATTGATGCAACTTGTGGTGAACAAAAAGTAACTGATGGAAAAATAGTTTTTTCACTCATAACATCTTCTTCTAAAATAATTTGGGCAACTCTTTTTGCTTCATAATAGGCAACATGAGCAAGAGCAGGGGACTGTATAACATCCCCTATAGCATATATATTTTTATTTGATATTGACTGTAAATTTGAGTTCACTGTTATAAAACCATTACTATTTTCTATATTTGCATTATTTAGGTTTAAAGATAAACTATTTGGTACTCTTCCAATTGATATTAAAACTTTATCATATTTTTTAACTTCTTTCTTCTTACCTAAATCTATATCAACATTTACACCATCATCCAAAACTTCATAAGAAGTTACATTTGCATTTAAATATACTTTTATACCACTCTTTTCTAACTCTCTTTTTAATGTTCTTGATACATCATCATCTTCAATTGGTACAAGTTTTGGTGTAAATTCAGCTAATTCAACTTTACAATCAAATGCATTAAAAAATGTTGCAAACTCACAACCTATAGCTCCTCCGCCAATAATAAGTATAGATTTTGGTATAGAACTTAATGAAAACACCTCTTTACTTGAGATTATTTTATCTTCACTTAAGTCGATTAATGGGTGGTTTTTATGGCTTGAACCAGATGCAATTATTATTTTATCAGCTTTTATAACCTCATTATCTATCTCAACACTATTTTTATCTATAAATGAAGCAGTACCATATTTTATAGTTACTTTTGATTTTTTTAGTTTACCTAATATTCCACTTCTAAGCTCACAAATAAGTTTGTTTGTATTATTTTTAAGTTGTTCAATATCAAAAGAGTTTAAACTCATATCAACACCACAAGTTTTAAAATAGGTACTCTTTTTTATATAAGTTGCACTTTCTAGAAAATTCTTAGCAGGAACGCAACCTTCATTTAGACATGTTCCACCAACCCTATTTTCATCTTTTTCAATTATACATACATTTTTGCCACCTTGTGCCAATAAAGTCGCCACTTCGTAACCAGCAGGTCCAGCACCTATAACTATAATATCATACATCTTTCTATCCTTCTTGTGTTTATTCTGTATACTCATGTGCCATATAAGAGCTTCTAGTATATGGTGAACTATGTACAAAGTCAAATCCCATATCTAATGCAATCTTTTTATATCTATTAAATTGAGATGGCTTAACATATTCAACAACTTTTTCAAATTCATTTGATGGTGCTAAATATTGACCAATACTTAGAAGCTTACAATCAACATCTAGCAAATCTTGAAAAACCTCTATCATCTCTTGTTCTGTTTCCCCAAATCCAACCATTAAACCACTTTTAGTTTTTATATCTGGATTTTGTAGTTTTATATTTTTTAGAACTTCCAAAGAGCGTTTATATGTTGATGCTTTTCTTATATTATAAAACCTAGGGACTGTTTCAATATTGTGACCCACAATTTTAGCTCCACTTTGCCCCACAAGTTTAATAGCATCTATATCATTTTGAAAATCAGGAATAAGAAGTTCCACTTCAGTTGAAGGTGATTTTTCAATAATATCTTTAGTTACATCATAAAATTGCTTAGCTCCACCATCTTTCAAGTCATCTCTAGCTGGACTTGTAATAACAACATATTTTAAATTTAGTTTCTTAATCGCAGTTGTTACTTTACCAATCTCTTCAATCTCTACTTGTGTTGGTGTTCCTGTAATAACATTACAATAACTACATCTTCTAGTACAAATATTTCCTAAAATTAAAAATGTTGCTTGTTTTTTTTCAAAACATTCACTAATATTTGGACATTTTGCTTCTTGGCAAATAGTATGAATACCTACATTATTTAGCAACTGATCCATATCTTTTTGTGCTGTAAAATCTATCTTTTTTCTTAACCATTCGGGTTTTCTACTATTCATATTTATACTCGCAATTAAATGTTTTTTGGAATCTATCTTTTAACATATTTTGAATTTCAGTTTTAGATAAATCTATATTAAATTCATCTATTTTTAAAGGGATAGAACCATGTTGAAAAATCACCTCTTTTGTTCTTCTTTGTGCATTTCCACCTAGTTTTTTACCTTTTATAACTATATCGTAAGGCTCAAAACCCTCTTGACAATAGGTACTTTTACTTAAAACTATATTTTTATCATCTTTTGCATATCTTACATCAAGTCCTAAACTTTTATAAAATTCTAGAAGGAAACTGCATATTATTTCATAGCTTTTCTTAACGCTAAATCCATTCAAATAATGTTTTGGTATTATAAAGCTATACGATATATCATCTCCATGAAATAAAACGCCCCCACCAGTTATCCTTTTTGCATAATTATTCTCATATTTTTTTAAATTTATAAATTGTGAAAAATCTTGTGATATACCAATAGTACAAGAGTTTTTTTTCCAATAATAAAGTCTTAAAGTAGGTATTGAATTTTTATCAAAAGAGCTAAATAACTGTGTGTCTATATCCATATTATCTTTAGCACTTAATGGTTCTAAAGATAATATTAGTCTAACTTTTTTGTTAGTGAGTGAAGCAAACATCTAACTCTTTAATAGCTCTAGTATCATCTGGTCTACATACGCCCAATGTTTTTGGATAAGATTTAAACTCCTCAGGATCACTAGAAGCTAATTTAACAGCTTCAATCATACGATCACAAAAGATATCTATTGTTTCTTTGTTTTCTGTTTCTGTTGGCTCTATCATAATTACCTCTTTTACAATTAGAGGAAAATAAACAGTAGGAGCATGCATACCAAAGTCAAGTAGATATTTTGCTATATCCATAGCTGTTACACCATTTTTTGCCATAGTTTTAGCGGAAATCACACATTCATGCATACATAATCCACTAAATGGAACATCAAAATGATCTTTTAGTCTAGCTAAGATATAGTTTGCATTTAGAACTGCTTTACTTGAAGTGTTTCTCATACCATTCGCACCTAAAGTTGTCATATACACAATTGCTCTAAGTGAAATACCGTAATTTCCAAAAAATGGTGATATTTTACCAATACTATTATCTCCACCTTTTGTAAACTCATATTTGTCATCAACTTTTTTTATTCCCAAATCTGGTAAAAACTCCATTAGCTTTTCATTTACACCAACGGGGCCACTTCCAGGACCTCCACCACCATGAGGAGTTGCAAATGTTTTATGAACATTGATATGGATAACATCAAAACCAATATCCCCAGGGCGAGCAACACCCATAATAGCATTCATATTTGCACCATCATAATACATCATAGCATCAAAACTATGAGCTAAATCACATATCTCTTTTATTCTTTTATTGTAAATTCCAAGTGTATTTGGTACTGTTAACATTACGCACGCAACATCTTCATTCATCTTTGCTTTAAAATCATCAAAATCCATAGCACCATTTTCATCTGATTTTATTGTAATAACATCATATCCAACCATAGAAGCTGTTGCAGGATTTGTTCCATGTGAAGAATCAGGAACAATTATATATTTTCTTTTATCTCCTTTTTTCTCATGGTACTTTTCAATCATCATAACACCTAACATCTCACCATGAGCTCCAGCTTGTGGTGTAGTTGTAAATGCCTTCATACCTGTAACTTCACATAAGTTTTTTTCAAGCATTTCAATCGATTCTAAGACTCCTTGTACATCATCAGGCATATTATTTGTTACAATATGTGGGTGAATATTTAAAAAACCATCTAAAGATGCTATTCTCTCTGCAATTTTTGGGTTGTATTTCATGGTACAAGAACCAAGTGGATAAAAGTTTTTATCAATTGAAAAGTTTTTATTTGAAATATTTGTAAAGTGTCTAACAACATCAAACTCACTAAGTTGTGGTAATTTTGCTTTTTCTTCTCTTTTGTAAGATTTATCTATACTTTTTAAAGGCACATCAAGAGCAGGTAAGTTTATACCAATTCTACCCTCTTGTGATTTATCAAAAATTGTTTGAATTATACTCATAACACACCTTTCATTGCTTTTACTAAATCATCCATTTCACTTTTTGTTCTTTTTTCTGTTACAGATATGAGGATTTTGTTTTTCATATCTGGGTATAAGTTAGCTAAATTTATACCTGCATAAAAACCAAGCTGACTTAACTTATCTAAAAACTCATCACTAGGAATATTTACTGATATTATAAACTCATTAAATGTTTTTATATCTAAATCTATATCTAAACCATCTATTTTATTTAACTGCTCTTTCAGATACTCAGATTTACTATATGAAAGCTCTGCCATTTGAACTAAACCATCACGCCCAAGTAGAGATAAAAACATAGTAGCTCTAAGTGCCAATAAGTTTTGATTTGAACAGATATTTGAAGTTGCTCTTTGTCTTCTTATATGTTGCTCTCTTGCTTGCATAGTTAATACAAATAACTCTTTCCCATCTTTGTCTAACGTACGACCTATTATTCTTCCAGGGATATTTCTAATATACTCTTTTTTAGTTGCAATCATACCAAATGATGGACCACCAAAAGCGATATAGTTTCCTAAGCATTGACCATCGGCACAAAAGATATCAACACCCATAGATGCAGGATCTTTTAACATACCTAAAGATATTGGATATGCGGACATAACCATTAAAGCTTTATGTTCATGTAAAACTTCAGACAATTCACTTACATCTTCTATTGTTCCAAAAAAGTTTGGGTTTTGCACTAAATAACCTGCAATAGATTTGTCTATTTTAGTTTTTACATCTGTTGAATTTACTATCTCAAATTCAATATCTCTAAATGACAAATAAGTTTGAACAACTTTAATATATGTAGGGTTTATACCTTCATCTATTAAAATTTTATTTCGTCTTGTGATTCTTATTGCCATTAAAGCAGATTCAGCTAAAGCTGTTGCCCCATCATACATAGAAGCATTGGATACTTCCATACCAGTTAATTCACAAATTAAACTTTGGTATTCATATAAAGCTTGTAGTGTACCTTGAGATGCTTCAGCCTGATAAGGTGTGTAAGCCGTATAGAACTCAGAACGACCAGCTAGAGCATCAACAGCAGATGGTACAATATGATCATAATAACCACCACCCATAAATATAACTTTATCCGTAACATTTTTAGCTGCTAATTTTTTAAACTTATCAAATGTACTAAACTCATCAAGTCCATCATCTAAATTTAGATGTGAAACTTGTAGAGATTTAGGAACAGAAGAAAATAGATCATTTTCATTTTCTAGTCCTATGACATCAAGCATCTGCTTAACATCACTAGGAGTATGTGGAGTATATGGCATATCAATTACCCCTTATAATGTTTCTATATATGCTTTATAAGATTCTTCATCCATTAAAGAGTCAAGTTCACTTACATCATTTAAAGTGATTTTGAATATCCAAATATTTAAGGCATCTTCATTTAAAGATTCTGGTGTGTCCAATAACTCTTCATTTATTTCACATATAGTTCCAGAAGTAGGGGCATATATATCTGATGCTGCTTTTACTGATTCTATAAAAGCAACAGAATCACCGATTGAGATATCAGCATCCATCTCAGGTAACTCAACAAATGTAATATCACCTAACTGCTCAACTGCATAAGCAGAAATCCCAACACTAGCAACACTTCCATCAACTTCTATCCATTCATGCTCTTCATTATATTTTTTCATTTTACACTTTCCTTTTTTATTTATTTATTTTTATAAAAGGAAGTGTTGCTCTATTTGCTTCGATACTTCCTCTTTTATCTTTTAATTCAAAACTTTTTTCAGTTTCAAATAAACCAGTATCAACTAAAGCTAATCCTATACCTACATTTAGAATAGGGGAGAATGCTGCTGATGTGACCGTACCAATCTTTTTCTCATTTTGAAAAACTTCAAAATCTTTTCTAGCACTTCTTCTTGAAGTTGTTTTAAATGGTATTAAAATTCTTTTTAAACCATTTTCTTTTTGCTTCTTAAGTGCATCTTTTCCAACATAATCTCTTTTTAGATTTATAAACATACCTAAGTTTGCTTCTAAAGGTGAAATTGTTTCACTTAAGTCATTTCCATATAAACTATATCCCATCTCTAGTCTTAGCACATCTCTAGCACCTAAACCAGCTGGTTTTACTCCATCGTTTAGTAAACTATCCCAAATCTTAACAGAAGTTTTAGAATCTATATATAGTTCAAATCCTAATTCACCTGTATATCCGGTACGACTAAGTAAACAGTTTCCATTAAATATTTTTGTTTGTACAAATGAAAAAAATCCTAAATCTTCTAAATTTACATCAAAATACTTTTGAAGTGTATTAATTGCATTTGGACCTTGCAGATCTAGTTTTGCAAATTCTAATGATCTGTCTTCTAATACTCCAGATGTTATTCTACTATTTAATGTTTTAAAATCTATATCTCTTCTTGAAGCATTTACAACAATCATCAATTCGTCTTCTTCTAAACGGTAGATAATCAAATCATCAATAACACCACCATCTTCATTTAATAAAAATCCATATTTACACTTTCCAACTTTCAAAGCCTCTATATTGATAGAAGTAGCACTATTTATACCACTTGTGTTTATATCGCCTTTAAAGAAAAATTCACCCATATGGGAAGTATCAAATAGTGCCACATCATCTCTACAGTAACCATGCTCTGCAATGATACCATCAAACTGCATAGGCATATCCCAACCACAAAAACTAACATTCTTTGTTTTAAGTTCTTGCTGTCTTTGATAAAGAGGTGTTTTTAGTAATTCACTCATCAAAATCCTTTTAAATATTATAAAGTATAAAAGTGGGAGAAAAGTATCAAAAATAGGTAAATATCTAAATACTTTTACTTATGATATATTTTGGTTAACATAATATAAATTCTTTACAAAATAGATATAGTTGTGTTTACCATAATGTAGTAGTTTCGTAATTATCCTCTTTTTCTAAAAACTCTAAATATATATTATTATCATAATCAAAATATAAAGAATACTCATCGAGGACGATACTATGTTGAATATTTGATTTGTTTATGTAAGATGGCTCTTCTGATATTGTTGCTAAATCGCTTAAATAGTACTCAACCATTGATGGAGCCATCGATTGAGTAGTTAATTCTATTTGCTCAAAGTTTTCTACATTAAATGTAGAATAAACTAAATTTTTATCAAGTTGAATAATCAATTAGTTAGTTAAATCCATTTAGTAATGATTGCATTCTACCTAAATCAATCTCTTTGTTTTGGTTTTGAGGCAATTGTTCAGCAGGCTTAGCCTCTTCCTCTTTTTTTGCAGGTTCTTCATAAATCTCTTTATTGATCACCTCTTCAACTTCAACCTCAATAGAATCATCTTCATTTTCATTACTTGTATCAAGTATCGATTTAATTCTCCCTAGCATTGTATCTATCTCATTAGAGTTATGTTTTGTTGTGTCACTCAATAATGATATCTGATTCTCTAAACCACTATTATTCTCTTCTAGTTCTGTTATTATTTCTTCTAGTTGTTTATTTTTATCATTAATTTGTTTATTTTCATATTTTAATTTATCATAAGCATTTAAAAGTTCATTAAGTGCTTTATTTAGTTGATGTACGGTAGTATTTTCTTGCATAGTTATTCCTTCTTTACTTATTTTAGAATATTATCTAAATTCAACTGATAATTCCATCAATTTTTAATAAAGATTTTATATCAGGATTACGACCACTAAACTGGTAGTATAAGCTATTCATATCTACACTACCACCCTGCCCTAAAACAATATTTCTATATCTTGATGCTAGCTCTTTATTTAAAACCCCATTTTCTATAAATAGATAAAAAGCATCGGCACTTAGTACCTCTGCCCACTTATAGCTATAATACCCTGCAGCATAACCTCCTGCAAATATATGTGCAAATCCATCTTGAAACTTATTGTATGATGGAGGCTTCATAACCGATACTGTATCTCTAATATTATCCAATAATAGTTGTACATCATCACTTTTGTATAATTTTTGATGTAGTTTAAAATCAAACAGTGCAAATTCTACTTGTCTTATCGTTGATAGAGAAGATTGAAAATTTTTAGCTTTTATTAGCTTTTCGATTGATTTGTCATCTAAAACTTCTGAAGTTTTATGATGTTTTGCAAACATTTGCAATACTTGTTTATCATAAGCAAAATATTCTAAAAATTGAGAAGGAAACTCAACCGTGTCCCAAGCTACACCATTTATACCACTTACAAGTGGTTGTTCAATATCACTTAACATATGATGCAACGCATGACCCATCTCATGAAATAGTGTTACCACATCGCTATGTCTTAAAAGTGATGAAATAGTATCTGACGAAGTTGGAAAATTACATACAACATAAGCAGTAGCTTTAGTTTCATTGTTATTTAAAACACTATGTGTATGCCAATTATTCATCCAAGCACCACCTCTTTTATCTTTTCTAGCTTCTAGATCAAGATAAAGTCTCGCAATTGTTTTCCCATCTTTACTACTGTCACTCAATTCATAAACAACACTTTTATCATCCCAAGATGGTGTATCTACTTTTGTAAATTTTATTCCAAATAGATTATTCAGAAAATCAAATAAACCATCTACAACACTATTCTTTTCAAAATATGGTCTATAATACTCCTCATCTATATCATATTTTTCCTCTTTAAGCTTTTGACTATAGTATCCTAAATCGTAACTTTGAAGATCATCGCATCCATCTTTAGATGCAAGCTCTTTAACCTCTTCAAGTTCTACTTTTGCACCATCTTTTGAATATTTTGCTAATTCGTATAAAAAATCTACAACTGATTCTTCATCTTTAGCCATTTTAGTTGCAAGTGAAAGTTGACTATAATTTTCAAATCCAAGTATTTTAGCCTCTTCTTCTCTTAAAACTAAAATATCTTCTATAAGTTTACTGTTTTGTGGGGCTCTTGTAGTATATGCTCTATATATCTCTTCTCTTTTTTCTCGTGAAGTACCGTAAGTAGTATATGCAATATATGATGGCATCTGTAGTGTAAACTTATATTTTGTTTTACCATCTTTTTCATCTACAAATTTTGCAGTTTCTAAATCACTTTGAGGTATCTCTTTTACATCTTCCTCATCTTCAACTATCATCTCCCAAGCATTTGTAGCATCAAGTAAGTTTTGAGAAAAATCTTTTCCTAGCTCACTGAGCTTTAAATTTATATCTTCAAGTTGTTGTTTTTTCTCATCATCCAATCCACAACCACCAAGTTTAAAATCTCTTATCTCATTTTCTAAAACTTTTTGTTGTTCTATATTTAAAGAGGTATTATACTTATACTGTATATCTTTAAAAGAGCTATAAAGCTTTTCATTTGATGAAAGTTGTGAACTATAAATGGAGATTAAAGGTAAACACTCATTATATACTTTTTGAGTATTTTCACTATTTTTTACACCATCTATATGAAATATTGGCGTACAAAACTGTTCTAACTTCTCACCCATTAGTTGAAATGGAACTACAAAGTTATCATAATCTTTATCCCCTATTTCTAATAACTTTTCTAATTCTTGTTTATTATTTTCTATTATACTTTCTAAATTTTTTGCACTACTGTCAAAATCTTTTAAATTAAACTCTTCAAACATATTTTTGATTCCTTTTCTACAATTGCTTCTCTAAATAATACCCAGTATAACTTTTAGTTTCTTTATGATTAGAAGCTACCTCTTCAGGTGTACCAGTTGCTATAATTTGTCCACCTTTTGCTCCACCTTCATATCCCATATCTATAACAAAATCCGCATTTCTAACTATATCAAGATTGTGTTCTATAACTATCACACTATTTCCAAGGTCAACAAGATGATGTAAAACTTTTGTAAGTCTATCTACATCTGCAAAATGTAATCCAGTAGTAGGCTCATCTAATATATACAAAGTATTGCCAGTATCTTTTTTGGATAACTCTTTACTTAGCTTGATTCTTTGAGCTTCTCCACCACTTAAAGTAACAGCATTTTGACCTAATGTGATATATCCAAGTCCAACATCAAGTAAAGTTTTTAGTTTTGCATGTATTTTAGGAACTTTTATAAAAAATTCATAAGCTTCCTCTACACTCATACCTAATATATCAGCTATATTTTTACCTTTATAATGGATTTCTAGTGTTTGAGGGTTGTATCTTGCACCATCACAATCTTCACATTTCACCATAATATCTGGTAAAAAGTGCATCTCTATTTTTATCTCACCTTCCCCTTGACATTTTTCACATCTTCCACCTTTTACATTGAAACTATATCGCCCTATTGCGTAGCCCCTAAGCTTAGATTCTTTTGTTTCGGCAAAAAGCTTTCTTATATCATCCATAAGTCCTGTATATGTTGCAGGATTTGATCTGGGAGTTCTCCCTATTGGAGATTGATCAAGATATATAACTTTATCTAAAAGTTCAAGACCGTCAATACTCACACCATCCACTTTATCAACTTTTCTAGCACGATTTAAAAGCTCTCTTGCTACTGGTAAAAGAGTATGCAAAATAAGTGAAGATTTTCCACTTCCACTTACTCCCGTAATTGCACAAAGATTTTTAAGTGGTATCTCTACATCAAGATTTACAATGTTATTTATATTAACATTTTTCATTTGTATAAATTCTTCTTGTGTTCTTCTTTTATAATATTTTATCTCTTTTGTTCCATTTAAATATTGAGCAGTTAGTGTATCGCTCTTAAGGAGCTTTTTCATATCACCAGAAAATACAACTTCACCACCATATTTACCAGCATTTGGTCCAATATCTACTATAAAATCAGCTGCTTCCATAGTCTCTTGATCATGTTCAACAACGATAACAGTATTCCCTTTTTTTTGTAAAGCTTTAAGGGTCTTTATTAGTTTAGCAGTATCGCGTTCATGTAGTCCAATACTAGGTTCATCTAGTACATACATAACCCCTGTTAAACCACTACCAATTTGAGATGCAACTCTTATTCTTTGAGCCTCTCCACCACTAATAGTTCTAGCATCTCTACCAAGTGTAATATATCCTAATCCAACATCATGTAAAAAATATATTCTATCTCTTACCTCTTTTAAAATGGGAGCTGCAATCATTTTTTCTTGTGCATTAAAGTATTTAAAGTTCTTTTCATCTTGAAAAAAGGAATGTGAAACCTCAATAGGCATATCCAATATCTTATCTATTCCTAAACTAGCTACATTTACAGCTAAAGATGGAAGTTTTAATCTATGACCATTGCAAGTATCACAAATCTTTTCTGTCATATATTCAGACATCTCTTTTTCATCTTTTATCATGTTATAAGCTATTCGGATAATACCTTCCCATTTTCTAGTTAATCTATGTCTTTTCCATGTAAACTTGGCATCTTCAACTCCACCATTTAAAATACTTCCTCTTTCGTGTGATTCTAAAGTGTTAAATGGTACTGTAGTGTCTATCTTAGCTGCATCACAATATGCTTTTAGCATTTTAAAATAGTAACCTTTATTGAAACCGTAGATAACTTTTATAGCACCCTCATCTATAGATTTCTCTTCGTCAATAACTTTTTTCATATCTAAAGAATATCTTATCCCCAAACCGTCACAGCTACTACAGGCACCTTTAGGGCTATTAAATGAGAAACTTAATGGTTCTAGTGGTTCAAATGATATTTTACAGTCAAAACATGCCATATGTTCACTATAATGGATATGTTGCTCACAACCTACCTCTTCATAGTTCAATACATCTACCTCAAGCTCTCCAAAAGATTCTTTTAATCCTTTCTCAACATCTTGTGCAATTCTCTCTTTGTTTTCATCTTTTACCACAACCCTATCTATAACTATTTTAATAGTATGCATTTGTGTTTTAGATAACTCTATCTCATCATCAAGTCGCACCATAACACCATCAACCATAGCTCTTACATAACCTTTTCCTCGTAAAGATTCAAATAGATCACTAAATGTACCTTTTTTTCTGTTGATTAATGGAGCTAAAATAATTATTTTAGAATTTTGTGGAAGTTTTAAAACTTGATCTATTACATCACTACTGCTCATTTGAGATATAGGTTTATCACATTTATGACAATGTTGCACCCCTACTCTAGCATATAAAAGTCTTAAATAATCATATATTTCAGTGATAGTTCCCACAGTTGATCGTGGATTTTTTGAAGTTGTTTTTTGATCAATTGCAATAGCAGGAGTTAGCCCCTCTATTCTTTCTACATCTGGTTTACCAATTTTACCTAGAAATTGTCTAGCGTAAGCACTTAAAGATTCTATATATCTTCGTTGCCCTTCTGCATAAAGTGTATCAAAAGCTAAAGTAGATTTTCCACTACCACTTAGCCCTGTAAATACAATAAGTTTATTTTTTGGTATCTCTAAATCTATATTTTTAAGATTATTTTGATTTGCTTTGAAAATTTTAATAGTATCTGTCATAAGTACAAACTGCTCCTTTAATTGCTTTTTTAAAAATTAAGCAGATATTATATCTGAAAATTGTGTGGTTATTGATTAGA
>JAYEIM010000043.1:0-3646 GCA_034660095.1 Campylobacterota bacterium
TTGTGTCCAAAGCTATACCCTCTTGTTTGAGTGGAACGAGTTCTCTTGTTCTCTTCCTCTCTTGTTGAGCGTAGCGTTTTATTAGCCCTGATTGTAGTGTAATCCTTTTTGTAAAAAAGATTTTAAACGCAAAGCAGGTATCAGCTTCATAGCAAGAACCTAATCTTCATATTCAGCCAACGCGATATAAACGCCAACATTAAAAGAACTCAAACGCCATATAAACACCATACAGATTGACCATAAAAGAAAATAACAGACAGAGATATATGAGAAGTAAGAAACGCAAGACCTAGTGTCGAATGAACGGATATAATTGAGCAGGGAGGCAGAGGGAGGGAATGCGAAGGTTAGGAAGTAAGCTCTGATGTGGCGAACACAATCCTTGCCTCCAGATGGCAGGTGTTCGGCACGAAGCCATAGCAGACCTTAGGCTGATATTGGGTCAAACGCAATGTAGCGTTAGCGGAATGTGTGCGAAACACAGTGGAGACGGAACGAGACCTAAGGCTCGTGTAGTTGCTCTTAAAGCGAGACCGTGGCTCGTGCTATAGGCTCCAAGCCGTTCTTAATAGTGAAGTGAGGAACGAACGGAGCTTGTAAACTCCATAATATGTTTAAGTGAAATAAGTAAAGCTTAATGGCGTTTGAATGATATATCAAGATATGAAGCAAACGCAGCTAGTGGAGTGGATAGAGAATTTATTACACTCCCATTGAAGTATTTTCACTTCAATAACTTTATAAATTCTTTAAATTTATTTGATGGTATCCAAGCATTTATGTGTCCAGCAACATTTGGTGTATCAAAATCAAATACTAAAAACCATTTACTTTTTGAATATAATCTAACCCAAACTTTTAGACCATTTGTTGAATATACAGTCTGTTTATTATAAGAGTTAGAACGTTTTGTATTTTGAAATACTGAGATGATTTTATTGATTTCTCTTTTTGAAAACATTTTACTTCTTTCATTTCCATACGCTTCAAATCTATATTTATTCCCACATTTTACAATGTTGAATTCGTGATTTTCAGCAACTATTTTACCTTTCTTTAAACACTTGGTAGTTGTATTTTTTAGCTTCTTCTTATAAGTTTTACTTTTAAGTGTAAAAGTAGAAATGGCAGGAGAACTAATATGCATTATATTACAATTCTTATCTACTGTAGCTAATACCATATGAGCTTTAGGAGCATTCGGCTTTTTATTATAATATAAAGTATATGCAGAACCATATGAGGTATTAAAACTCTTATGATCAAATACATTACTTTTCTTCATTTCTGGCAATTTATCTTTTGCTTTACTTAATATACTATTAATATTACAAGCAGATATTTCTGAATTTATAAGAAAAAATATTCCTATTAACATTATTAACATTTTATTATTCATTATTTTAACCTTTAAAGTTTTATTTCAATTATTGTATCGCTTAACAAATAAACTAAATATATAATCTATTTGCACCAATCTTTAGTTTTAGTTCCGCCATCATAAGGTACTGCAAAACCTTTGTCAATAAGCATACTTCCAAGACTCTTAGAGTCTACAAATACATCTGCAACTATTCTAAAATACTTACCGCGTTTCATATCTCTAAGCTCAATAACTTTAGCACCTCTTAATGCTGAAACACTAAACTGTTTGGCTCTTCTTGCTAGATTCTTCTCTTTGCTACACTTAGCTCTCATTTCAGGGGTATCTATGCCATTTATACGGATAGACATCCTTTTACCTATGAGAGACGGGAAAGAGTCTATATTAGCTCTAAAAGTATCACCATCATAGATAGATGTTACCTCATTAAGAAGAACACTTCCATAACTTGTATCTTTTAATGATTTAGCTTGTAGTGATATGATTAATATGAGGAATAATAGTATTTTACTAATAATCACTTATTTTCTTTTTATCAGTAATCCACTAACTTCTAATGTATCTATGGAAAACATACTCATTCCATCATCTTTTAATATAATTCCACTTTTCATTTTAAAGTGTGTAATAGCATCAGCACCTTTTTTGACAGCAGTTTCATAAGCAAGGTCTAAAACCTCTTGTGCTTTTATATCTTTTGATACCCATATCTTCTTTGGTTGATTAGATTTTCTTTCTTCCTCTGGTATTTCATAATTTGCTTCTGCTACTATAGTAAAGTTAAAAATTCCTAATGCTTCATAGTCTCCACCATATTCACCTGGAGTCATCAAAAAATTATTTTCTTTGTATTTTGTGAAGTCTAAACTTGTAATTAATTGGGCTTGTGGAACATGAGTGATATTTTGACTACACCCTGATACTACTACCAATAGTGTAGCAGCTAAAACTATTTCACTGACTATATTTTTCATTTTTTTCCTTTTAACTTTTTCAATTTTTTATAACTATCAGAGATTATTTTTTTAAGGTTTATTAATTCTTTTGGCTGAAAATATGCAGATTTTGGACTGTATTTACCTACTTGTACTGCAACAAGGTTTCCACTTCTACTATTGAAATTTGTAATTTTTACACCACCATTAGTTTTATAACTTGCTTCATAGTTTTTTAGTTTTGTTGGGTTATCGTTTATTTTTCCAATAAATTCTAATCCTTTTAGCAATGATGGTATTTCTTCATAATCAACAAAAGAAGAAGCTTCATTGTTATATTTTTCTCCTGTATCAACTTCAATACTTAATCCATGTGTTTTTACTTTAGATTTTTTATTGTTAAATTCATATATTAAAACTTTAAGACTATGACTATATTTACCACGCATAGCACCTATCTCCTGATAACCTTTAACCAGTATAGAACCTTTTATATCTCTAATTTTTTCTAACTTAGTTGTAGGTTCTTCGATTTTATCTTTTGCATTATTTCCTGCTAATAATAATGTAGCCGTTAAGACTGAGCCTAATAAAACTTTTTTCATATAATATCCTTCGTAGTTTTGTTAATTCTTTTTGACAATATCTGCATATAGAAGCTTCTTTTTTAACTAACTCAGTACAATAAGGGCATTTCTTCATTCCCTCAGTTGTTTATTTAAAGCTTTTTTGTCTTTTTTTTGTTCACTTACTTTATACCTTCTCTATATCCCCATAGAGTATAACCACCATAAGTAAAAGAAACTTTTCCCCAATGATGTTTTACTCCACTTACTGCTATATCTTTTTGAAGTACAAAACATTTACTTCCATAATAAGCTCTCTTACTTGCAGTATCTCCATCTACATCAAACTGTGTCCAGTCATCAAGATGACTTTTACTATCGCACATGGCATAAATAGAACTTTGATAAACGCCATTAGTAGCTAATAGTGCTTGACTTATTATTATAGATGATACAATTATTTTTAACATCTAATATCCTTATTATAATTTACTACATATAACAATGTTGTATACAGTATTGTTATATAGCATTTTATATTGATAAACTTTATCTAAAATTAATAGTTTTGAAAGTGATCTAAATATGAATGATTTATCGGTTGTAAATGATGAACAGTTACATAATTTTTATGAAACAATATCTCTTAATATTAAAAGAATACGAAAAGAGAAAAATAAGCCTCAATTAGATTTAGTTTTAGAGATGGGATTAAAGTCAACTTCTTTTTATAGTAAGTGTGAAAACTCAAAAGATAA
>JAYEIM010000044.1:0-16857 GCA_034660095.1 Campylobacterota bacterium
GCATCATCTATTGTATTGATAGTTACAGTTTCTATTGTTTCATTATTAGATTCTGATGATTCAACTAAATTATTTGTACTTGCTGTTGCTTCGTTTGCTGTATCATCTGTATTATTTTCAGTTTGTGCTTCATTTACATCTACTTGAGCTACATCCGTATTTCTAATTGCTGTTGTATCATTTACAGTTTCATTATTAGATTCTGATGATTCTACTAAATCTGTATCTATCTCTTTATCATTACGAGTACTAAGAGAATATTCATTATTCTCATCGTCTATAAATGAGTATATATTAGCTTTATCTTCAGATCCTTTTGAAGCACTTGCTTCCAATGAATTTGCAAGTGAAACAAAATCATATATGATAGTGCCATCAGTGTTGGCATCCATATTTGTATTCATTAAATTATTAAGAGTATCAATTATCTCACCACTATTAAACTCACTATTATTTACAATCTGTTCTATTTGTTCTGTATCTTCTTTTGATGTTGATACAAATAGCGATGTTTGTTCAAATAAAGAATCTTCCAGATTATTTTCACCTATAAGATTTGCCATATTATCTAATGAAATAGTATAAGTATCGCCACTAGTGCTTGTAACTGAAAGTATTATATCTGCACCATCATTAATAGTTTTTATATCATAACTTTGTGCTCCTGTTACAAAAAACTGTTGACCAGCTAGTAAACTAAAATCCATATTTGCAGTTATTTCAAACTCTTCTACTTTACCATCTATATCTCTTAATAATAATTTCATAATCTTCTCTCTTTTTTTAATTTGCTCTTTATATGATAAAATCATACAACAAAAAAGTTGCTTATGAGATTTTTTTATAAAATTTAGGTAAAATGTTTTAATAAATTTTAATATAAAGAGTTTTATGTGATTGTAGCAACAGATATTTCATTGTCATATGATGGTGAAGAGATGGTTATTGAGGATGGAAATTTTAAAATTGAGAGTAATGAATTTATAATTATTACAGGCTCAAGTGGAAGTGGTAAATCAACACTTTTAAAAGCATTGTATGGAGAATTGCCACCAATAAAAGGACATTTATTGGTTAATGGTGTAGATATATCAAATAAAAACACATCAAAATTATTGGAGCTTAGAAAAACTACGGGAATTATATTTCAAGATTATCAACTTATTGAAGAGATGACGGTTGAAGAGAATATTATGATACCTTTAAAAATCAATAATGCTAGTAGTGATATAGCTAATTCACAAGTTGAAAAACTTTTAGAACATGTAAAGCTAAGTCATAAGGCAAAAGCTTATCCAAATAAATTAAGTGGAGGTGAGCAACAAAGGGTTGCTGTAGCTCGTGCTTTAGCTCACAATCCTAAGGTAATATTTGCAGATGAACCTACAGGAAATTTAGATAAGTTTTCTGCTGATTTAGTATGGAAGTTATTTAAAGATGTAAATGACCAGCTAGATGTTACAGTAATAGTAGTAACACACACAATACCTGAAGACCTAGATATAAAGTATAGAAAACTTTCTATAGATGAAGGGGTTATATATGAAATTTCTTAAAAGTTTGTTAGCTTTTGTTTTACCATTGATTCTAGTTCTTATAACATTTTCAGCTTATATTATGATATCTAATACAATAGTTAATTATAAACAACTGATTATAAATGATTATGCGATTATGGTGGTTGCAAATAAACCGTTAGTTAAAAATGATGTTATGTTTTTAAAAAATGTTGATGTAAAAGATATTGAAAACTTAAAAAGAGAAGATATAGTTGAAAACCTAAAAGATGAATTGCCAAAAAACTCTCTTGATCAGTTAAAAGAGAATCTTCCATATTTTTATAAAATATATCTTGTAGATTATCCAACATCATCGGAATTGAAATATATTGAAGATGAATTAGAAAAGTTATCACAAATAAAAAGAGTTGAAACATTTTCTTCTGATCATAGTAAAATATACTCGCTTCTACTTCTAAATGGTCAAATTAGTAAAGTTATATTAATGCTTATATCTTTATTTACACTTTTCATACTTATGAAGCAAGTTAAAATATGGTTTATTGAACATGATAGAAGAATTACAATTATTCAATACTATGGTGGATCTATTTTTTATGGCGCAATGCCTATTATTAGACTTGCAGTATTGAGTTTTATAATAGCGAGTATTGTTGCAATATGTTTAAATAGTATTATAGTAGAGAATTTATCATATTTCTTAACACCAGAAATTATAAATATTATGCCTAAAAATCAAGATATGACTATGAATTATATATCAATATTTGTAGTGTCTTTTTTAATATCCTCAATATCTGTTATTGGTGTTTTAATTAAACATAAAATTAAATAAGTTAGGATTTGAAATTGTATAAAAAATTATTTCTTAGTTTTATATTGTTACAAAGTTTATTATTGTCCCAAGATTTAGAACAGAGTATCTTTTTGCTTAAACAACAAAAGGATAAAAGTAATAAATTAGAAATATTGGCAAAAGAGATTAAATATCAAGAAAAAATCCATAAAGATATTAAGCAAAACCTTATAGAAACCAATGAAAATATTATTGTAAATATTGCAAAACTTAAACAGTTTAAATTGGATATTTTAAGATTAAAAGATAAATTAAAACAGATTAAAAAAGATATAGCCTTAACAGAAAAAAGAATAGTAGATGAGATGACAAATAGATATAGTGCATCATTGGGATTATCTTTGGCAAAAAAAGCTACTAGTGATGAGATAATAGATAAAGAGATATATAGTTTACTTATGAAATTTACAAAAACTAATATAAAAAAATTACATAAATTATATGAAGAATTAAATCAGAGTGATACAACAAATAGATTAAAAATACTTAAGTATAATAAGTTTATTAAAGATCAAGAAAATAAAAAAACTCAATATAATAAAATTGTAAAAAGAAAAGAAACTATTATAAATAAACTTAATCAAGATCATGAAAAATATAAGAAAGAATTAGAAGATATAATTGCAAAACAAAAAGAAATTGGAGTTATACTTGAAGATTTAGATATTGTTGAAAAAAATAAAACATTGCAAAATATAGACAATCAAAATGAAAATATGAATGATATAGATATAGTAAATTATAAAGGATACAAAACTATACCTCCACTCAAATCATATACAATTATTAAAAAATTCGGTAGATTTACAGATGAAATTTATAATAAAACTATATTTAATAAATCTATATCTATGAAACAATTAAAATTAAACTCTGAAGTTTATAATGTATTAAATGGAAAAGTGATATATATTAAAAAAGACTCTAGCGTATTGGAAAATATAGTTGTAATAGAACATAAAGATAAAGTACATACAATATATTCAAATATTGACAGTATTAATTATAGCTTGTCTATAGGTCAAAGAGTTAGAAAAGGCACATCAATTGGAATGCTAAATGATACGCTTATATTTCAAGTAACACAAGAAAATAGATATATAAATCCAGAAGAGTTATTTGAATAGAAATAGTAACTCAAAGCAATAAAACAGTATAATCTTTGATTATTTTTATAAGGCAATAGATGGAATACATAGTAATAAGTTTTACACATAAAAATACTGACATATCTACAAGAGAAAAACTAGCATTTAACAATGAAGTTGAAAAAGAGGCTTTTTTAAAAAATATATTATTGGATGTATGTATAAATGAAGCGATACTATTATCTACTTGTAATAGAATAGAATTAATATTAAGTGCTAGTTGTACAAAAGAAGCAGGAAAAGCTGCCATTGCAGAGTTTTCGGGGCATTCTACATTAAATTTAGATGAGCTTTTAAGTCGAGCTGATATATATGAAAATGAGGGTGCAATTCATCATATATTTACAGTTGCTTCATCTTTAGATAGTTTAGTTGTTGGCGAAACACAAATAGCTGGTCAATTAAAAGATGCTTTTAAATTTTCTATAGAAAAAAACTATTCGTCACAAAAATTATCAAGAGTTTTACACTATGCATTTAAATGTGCAGCAAGAGTAAGAAATGCTACACAACTAGGTTCAGGTTCAGTTTCAGTAGCTTCAACTGCAGTATCTCAAGCTAAACAACTATACAAAGATACAACAGAAGTAAAAGCATTGGTTATTGGTGCTGGGGAGATGAGTGAATTAGCTTGTAGGCATCTTTTAAAATATGGATTTAATGTAGTAATATGCAGTAGAAATATTAAAAAAGCTAGAGTATTGGCTCACTCTATTCTTTCTGATGGTAATGGTGATGAATACAATGCGGAACAAATAGAGATAAAACCATATGAAGATTTAGAAAATCTTTTAAATTCTATGAGGCTTATGATAACTGCTACAGCTGCTCCATATCCAATTATTAAAAAAGAGATGATAAAAGAGTTTAAGCATACTAGACATTGGTTTGATATAGCACTTCCTAGAGATATTGAAGAGATGGATACAAAGAATTTAAATTTAAATATCTATAGCGTAGATGATCTTCAGTGTATAGTTGATGAAAATATGGAACTTAGAGCTTCTCAAGCAAAAGAAGCGTATTCAATTGTGGGTAAAATGACAATAGAATTTTTTAGTTGGTTAAAAACATTAAGTGTTGAGCCAGTTATAAAAGATCTTCATCTAAAAGGTGATATGATTATTGATAAAAAAGTTAAAAATGCGATAAAAAAACACTTTATAAAATGTGAAGATGAAGAGAATATTACAAAACTTTGTCAAACAATTATGAGTGAATTTTTACATCAACCAACAGTAAAGTTAAGAGATGTATCAAAATCTATGGATGGTGATGTTGTTTTAGGAACTACTCAAAATCTTTTTGGATTAAAAGAGGAAAATATATAAAATTATATATTTTCTCTCTTGTTTTTAAGATATACAAAAAGTAATAAAAATAAGAAACTAAGCATTAGTAAATAGAAGAAATAATACTCTTTTAAAACTATTTTATGTCGTTCAATCTTACTTTTTTCCATCTTATCAATAGTGTTATAAATCTCTATTAAATCATCTTTTGTAAGTGCTACAAATACTTTTCCATCAGTAGAGTTTGATAATTGTTCTAAAGTATAAGTTGTAGTGGCACCTATTGCTATAGTATATATTTTTATATTATATTTTTTTGCCATTTTTATAGCAACTTGAAGTGGAATTGTACTTGCTGTATCTTCCCCATCAGTAATAGCTATAATAATTTTTGATTTTGTTTCTCTGTTTTTTAATATATTTATAGATGTTGCTATACTATTAACTAATGCAGTCTTATCACCAACTATACCTATACTTAAACTTTTTATAATTTTGTTTTGTGCTTTTTTATCATAACTAAGAGGTGAAGCGGTCATAACGGAAGTACCAAATACAACCAAACCTATGTTGTCATTTAATCTTTTAGATATAAAATCATTTACTATATCTTGAACAACTTGCCATCTATTTTGCTCTAAGTTTGATTGATTAAAACCCATCTGCCTCATAGAACCACTTGTATCCAAAGATAATATCATATCTACACCATCTTTTTTTGTATTGATAATATTTAACTCTTTAATAGGAGATGCTAAAGCAACAATAGCAAGTATAATTGCAGACCATTTTAAAACCAGTGTAAGATTATTGTTTGTTTTTGATACATTTGCATATATCTCAAGGTGTGGCATATAATAAGATTGTATTTTAGCTTTACAAAACTTAGAGCATAAGATAAATAGTATTATCAGTAATAGAATATACGGATATTCAAATGATATATTTGCAAGATTATTGTATATACTATTTAACATTTAACATCTCTATAAAATTATCATATTGAGCTTTTATATCATTTGAAATATTGGTTGATATCTTTTTTTTATATTTAAACTCTTCAAGAGAACTATTTAACTCTTCAAATATTCTAGTTTCTCTTTCATCTTTTATAAGTAAATTTCCATACTTAGAGATAGTATAAGCTGTTTCTTTTTGATTGTTAAAGTCTATATCTTTTAGTTTTTTAAAATACTCTTTTTGTAGTGAAACTTTTTGATATTTAAAAAATGTGTAAATTAAATATAAAATAGTAACAACAAATAAAGTGGCAAACAATATCAATCCATAGTACAAATATATACTATTATCTGGTATCTCTACAAGTGGTTTAATATCATGTATTTTTATCATAGTTTTTCTGCTTTAGTCATCTTATATACCCATTGTTGCAATTCATACATATCTTCATATATTTTAAATGCACGATCAAGTAGTTCAACACTATAAAATATATTATCTATAGGGAAAATTTTATAAGCAAACATTGCACCATATAAAGTAAGATATATATTTGTATCATCTTTATCAAACATAGAATTTATTCTTTTAAATTTAGGCTGGGGAAGTAGGTAGCCTTTTGCCTTTAAATTCTCTAATATTTTATGTAAAGTTGTTCTATGTTTTTCAACTTTTAAATACTCTCTATATGTTTTAAGTAGTTCTGGTTTAAAATTTCTTATACCAGTAGCTATAAAATACTCATCTTTATCATAGTGCATATAAAAGCTACTACTTTGCATCCTATGTGTTTGACCTTGCCAAAAAAGAAGACCGATTTTACTTTTTATTGGTGTTTTGTCTTTACTAAACCTAACATCTCTATATATTTTAAATAGTGACTTGCTTACTTTTGGAACAGCAGTAATTGTTGGGACTAGTATTTGTAAAGTTTCGCCCATATCTTCTATAAAATCAATATTTGGTTCATTTATCTCTTTTTGCCAAATATGACGATTCTCTTCAAACCATACTTTAGAATTGTTAAGTTTAAGCTCTTTTAAAAACTCTATACCTTTTTTATTAAACCCATTAAATTTCATTCCGATATATTAGCAAAATTAGTGTACAATTTGCCTTATGAAAAGTATAAAAAAAAATATATCCATTTTTAGATTTGTAAAATATATAAGTTTTTTAACTATATTAAGTTTTATGACAGGATGTTCTCAATCAGCAACTTCAGTATTTAAAAAAGATCCAATCTATGCACAAAATATTCAATATACAAAAATAGGTAAGATTATTCTAAATGATGAAGTTTCATCTCTTGTAAATGTAACATATTTAAACTCTGTTGATAGCTCAAAATGGGACAATGGAAAACAAAACTTTTTAGTTGGCTCATATATATCTGATGAAAAAAGTGATGAGGTTTATAATTTAACTTTAAATGATAAAGGTTATGAAAAGATTGTAGATATCTCTAAAGAGGATGATATCTATAAGAATATTGCATTTAGAAATAACTGGGGTCAATACAGCATTATGACTTTTGCTGATACAGAAAATAAGACCATTACCCTTTTATATTCAGATACTAAAGGAAATAGCACTAATGTCTCATTTAGCAAAGAGTAAATTTATAAGTTTTTAACACTTTTAATTAAGCTATTGAAACTAATTTGATTTGCTTTATTTAAATGATTTTGATATATAAAATAGTTAGTTAAAACTTTCTTACCATATTTTTTAGTCTCATCATAAGGTAAAAGTTCCATACTTAAAAAAGGTTCATATTTCCCTTTTTTGAATAGTTTAGTTTTCAATAATCTTTTAGTAAATCCAATTCCACCGTTGTATGCATAGGCTATAAATAGTGGATGTGTTAATTTTCTATCTAAATAGTTTAAGTGATGATTTGCATATCGTAAATTTACTTTTGCTTTAAGTTGATCATCAATATTATAAGCTTCTTTAAGTTCTTTTGCAATTGCTTTACTTAAAAATGGCATAATTTGCATTGTCCCCATAGCATAAGCAGTAGATATAGAAGTTGGAATAAATCTACTCTCTTGTCTTCCAATAGCATATATCAATGCTTGTCTATTTTCTGCTAGTTTTCCAAGGTATTTGTCGTAAGGTGTTACAAAATAAGAATTTCTATACCTGTCATACCTCTCTTTCACAAAAGCTAAATGACCTAAAGTTTCATTTTCATTAAATAGATTTGTATAGTTTAAAAGTTTTTTATCATCCATTTTTTTACTATCTTTTAAAACTTTTAACCATTGAAATGGATTTGATTTATCAAATTTTAATTTTCCGTCTTTGTTTTGTTTAATATTATATATAATATTATTTTGTTTCTTTTTTAAGATATCATTGGCATATAAAGTATATATATTAGTATCCCAACTATTTGCTAACATATCTAGGTATTTTTTATCATTTGTTAACTGATATTGCCAAAAAGTTATATTGTTTTTTTCCATTTGGAAATATGCTTTATTAAATGCATCTTCAAGATACACTAAAGCTAAATCCTCTTTTTTATGTCTTATTGCATTTATTGCTAGATGAAAAACTGATTTAAAATTTAACCCTTCTGGACTTAAATTTAAAAGAGATATTTGTGCTTTTCTCATATTTAAATTTGTTACAATAAGTTTTATTGTTTGTGAAAACTGCTTTTTATATTTTTCTTGTTTTAACTTTTTAAATAGACTAAGTGGAAAATATTGATTAAAATGTTTTACCCTATATAGACCCCCTGTCATATTAAAAGTATCAAAAAAAACTTTTGGTTCACTTTGTTCTAATGTTTTAAAAGGTATTGCAGAGTTTAATATATCAAGTTTTTTTGAAAACTGATTGTATTGGGGTCTCATTTTTGCTATAACTTTTTTTAAATTAGATTTTGAAAGTTTTGTAGCATCATATATACTTAGTCCAGCTTCTATACAATAAGCTTTTTTATCTAATAAATTTTTTGTTTTTGATTTTTTACATTTTTTATAATCAATCAAGTTTTTATCATCTGATTTGTTTATGTATCTATAAAGTATTTTATTGTTTAGATATCTTACTTGGGAAAGTGCATTGTTTGCTTGTGATGGTGTGATATTTTGTTTTAAATATCTCCAAATATAAAAATCTTTTGCATAGCTTTTTGGTTGTTGTTGTAGCCAATTCATAGAAATTTGTTTTTCAGGAGAAGCAAAAAGTGATATTGTAAATATAAATAATAGTAGTGTTTTCATTAATAGTCCATAGTTTTTTTAGATTTTAGCATTTCAAGCTTTAATAACAAGTTTTACTTGCAATCAAACTACAATGAAAATATAAATTCTCGTATGAATTCCAAAGTGAAACTTAGGAACAAGAAAATTATTTTAGATAAGGTAAAAGTTTTATTTAATTTTCTTAAATATATAACATACAAGTTAATATAATTATGATATAATTGTCTCATAAATACAAAAGGTATAAAATGTTTAAATGGGATGAGGACAAAAATACAAAACTAAAAATAGAAAGAGGTGTTAGTTTTTATGATGTATTAAAAGTGATAAAAAATAATGGTGTATTAGATAATTATAAACATCCAAATAAAGAAAAATACCCTAATCAATATTTATATGTTGTCTCATTAAATAATTATATACACTATATTCCGTATGTTTTTGATGGAGATGATATATTTCTTAAAAATATAATACCTAGTAGAAAATTAAATAAACAATATAAAGGATAATAAATGAAGTATGAAAATGATGAAATAGAATTATTAAACTCAATAGAAAATAATAATATAGAAAAAGTACCATTTGATAATCAAGTGCTATCATCTATGGCAAATACTACTTTAGAGTATATGAATGAAAAGAAGCAAATTAGTATAAACCTTAAACGGTCAGATTTAGATTTTATTAAACAACGTGCAAACGATATAGGTATATCTTATCAAAATATTATTCAAACTTTAGTTCATAATTATAGTACAAATAAGCTACAAATACAAATTTAAGAGAGTGTAAAGTATACGATATTTTATATCTAAATAACTACAAACATCACAGTTCAAGTATCTATTTATAAAAAGTTGTCTTGATATATTGGGGTAGTATAATAATTATTTCAATTTATATAAAAACGCTAAAAGTTTCTCCACACAAAGCCCCATAGCGGTACTTTCATATCCATCTACACTTTCTATGTAAGGTTTACAAAAACCTTCTACCATAATAGCTCCTGCTTTTCCCATACATTCGCCACTATTTATATACTCATCTAAATCTTCTTTTAAAAACTTCGAAAATTTATATGTAGTAGTTGAGATATCTTCTATATATGTATCTTCAGATTTAAAAATCATACAAGTTATTATACTTACTTCATTGTCACTTTGTAGTTCTAACATTCTTCTAGCATCATCTTTATCTTTTGCTTTTCTAAGAAGTTCACCATTTGATGTTACAACTGTATCTGCAACAAGTAGTGGCATATCTTTACAACCAAATGTTTTAAAAAGCTCATCAAACTTACCTTTTGTGGCTAGCTTTACAAACTCTTTTGGATCTTTTGCGGTTATTTGTTCCTCGTCAAAATTTCCACCTTGTTGTACAAAGTCAATATTGTGTTGTTTTAAAAGTAATGCTCTAGTTGTAGAGTTTGAGCCTAATCTTATCAATTTAATAACTCTTTTGAAAACTCTGCTATTGCTAACTCTTCATTTGTTGGAATTACTAATGACTTAAGATTAAATTTGTTTGTTGAAGAAGTGATCATATATCGTATCAGTTTACTATTTTCTCCAATGCCACCTGTAAAAACTATAGCATCAACATCTTCTAAAATCATCATATAGCTACCTATATATTTTTTGATTCTATATACAAACATTAAAATTGCTAAAGTTGCATTTTCATCTCCGTTTTCCGATAAATTAATAACTTCTCTTAAGTCACTAGTTCCACAAATACCAAGAAAACCACTTTTTTTATTTAATATGTTATTTACTTCATCTTTTGAAATATTAAGTTTATCCATAATATATGAAACTAATGATGGATCAATATCTCCACACCTAGTCCCCATCATCAGACCTTCAAGTGGAGTAAAACCCATAGATGTATCGATACTAATACCCTCTTTGATAGCACATACACTTGCACCATTTCCAAGATGTAATGTTATTAGATTTGTATTTTGAATTTTTTTACCTAATTGTTCACTAGCTTTTTTTGCAACATATTGATGTGAAGTTCCATGAAAGCCATATTTTTTAATATCATATTTTTCATAATACTCATAAGGCAAAGGGTAAATAGAGCTAAAATTAGGGATAGTTTGATGAAAAGCTGTATCAAAAACAGCCACTTGTATTGTTTTGGGTGATAATTTTTTTATAGCTTCAATTCCAGCTAAATTTGCAGGATTGTGTAGTGGTGCTAAAGTTGATAGTTGATCAATTTTTTTACAAACAGTATCATCAATTATGATAGGTTTATCAAAAAAAGTACCACCATGAACTATTCTATGTCCAACTACACAAATATCATCAAAGTTTTTTATGATATTCTCTTGAATAAGCTGATTTAATATTTCATCTAAAGCATCGTTGTGACAAATAACTTCCTCTTTTATACCACTAAATAGCTCATTTAATGAATTTTGTGAAAAAAGTTTATATTTTATAGATGAACTACCACTGTTTAGAACTAAAATTGTCATATAATTACCTAGTTATTCTGTGCTTGAATTGCAGTGATTGCAATAGTATTTATGATGTCACTTACTAAACAACCTCTACTTAGGTCATTTATAGGTTTATTTAACCCTTGTAGTATTGGACCAATAGCAACAGCACCACTACTTCTTTGAACTGCTTTATAAGTATTGTTTCCTGTATTTAAATTTGGGAAAATTAATACATTAGCCTCACCTGCTACTTTACTATCTGGTAGTTTTGCTTTGGCCACACTTTTTTCAATAGCAGCATCATATTGTATAGGACCTTCAACTAAATATTTACAATGTTTTTGCACAAATTTTGTAGCTTCTTTTACTTTCTCAACTTCTTCTCCAGTACCACTTTGCCCTGTAGAGTATGAAAGCATAGCTATTTTAGGATCTATTCCAAAAGTCTTAGCAGTTACCGCACTAGAAACAGCGATATCTGCTAACTCTTGTGCATTTGGTTCGGGATTGATTGCACAATCACCATAAACTAAAACTTTAGTTTCTAAACACATAAAAAATACACTTGAAACTATAGAGGTATTTGGTTTTGTTTTTATGATTTGTAGAGCTGGTCGTACTGTATTTGCAGTTGTACTTACACTACCACTTACCATACCATCAGCATAGTTTAAATGTACCATCATAGTTGCAAAATAATTAGAATCAGTTTTAAGTATTTCAGTAGATTTCTCTTTTGTTAAACCTTTGTGTTTTCGCAAATCATAAAGTTCTTTACTAAACTCTTTTATATATTTTGAATTTGCAGGGTCTATAATAGTTGCTTTTGATATATTAACACCAATTATATTTGCTTTATGTGCAATGTCATCTGGGTTACCTAGAAGTATTATATCTACAACATCACTATTTAACAATATTTCACTAGCTTTTAATATTCTTTCATCATATGCTTCTGGAAGTACAATAATTTTTTTGTTTTTAACCGCTTTTTGTAAAAGATTGTATTCAAACATTATAGGTGTAATTATATGATTATTATCTATTAAAAGATTGTTTTCTATAAGTTTTGTATCTATATATTTATTGAAAATACCTGCAATTAATGATGTTTTTACTTTATTGTTATACCTTATTTTAGGTTTTATATCTAACACTTTTCTTGCTATTTCAAAAGTACTATTTGTAACTTTTAGAATAGCTAGTTGTTCATTAAATCCTTTTAAAAGTTCTTTTATCACTTTTGATATTTTGATATCACCTGTTAATAATATACAACTTACATTTGGTACAGATGAAGAATGAAGAGCAGCCATAGAGCCAATTATGATATCACTTCTATCTGCTGGAACTATAATTAAATCTCTAGGTTCTATATAATTAATATAGTTGTCAAAATTCATTGCTGCAATTTTTATATTGTTTATTGTTTTAGTTAAGTCTCTATTTTTTCCCAATACAACTTCAGCATCTAAAGCTTCTTTTATATCATTAACTGTTATGTGGGATAATACCTCTTGCTCTGGTATAAAATGAATTTGATATTTTATTTTAGATATATTTATATTTTTTAATTTTTTTAGATAACTTTCATCAACTCTATTTACAAATGTTGCAAAGTGTGTACATTTTGCTTTTTTTATATTGTTTTCTTCTATTAATATATCTTCTTTTATTTGATTGATACTTTTATCTTTGCCATTTAATACACCTACAACTGAAGTGTTAAAGTTTTTAGCAATTTCTAAATTGATATCAAAATCAATTGCAACTGATAAACTATTTCTACTAGCTCCTTGAACTAGTACAAAATCATATTGAGATTGTAATTTTTCATACTTTTTTAGTAAAAATTCATATAATTTATCTATTTTATTATTTGAGATATATTTTTTTGCGCTATTGATATCTATACCAATAGCATCGCTCTCTTTCATATCAAGATTAAATCTATTTAATATTAGTTCTACATCATTATGTGGTATTTGAGCTGCAATTGGTATAAAAAAAGCAACTTTTTTATATTTTTGTTTTAAGAGTTGCATCAATCCATATGAGACAACACCAGTACCAACTTGTACTTCTAAGGGAGAAACAAAAAGTGATTTTACTTTCATCTATTTTTTGCTATTTGTATATCTTTTTGGTATCTGTAAACCATAAAATCAAACAGTCTTGTACCCTCATTTTTAGTGAAAAACATCTTCATCTCATAAAATCTCCAAGATACTCTAAAAAAAGCAGTAAATGGTATAAAATAGCTTATAAGTGTTTCCCATGATCTATTTGGATAGTAAGTATCCAACTCTTCTTTTAACTCAGATAATGTTTCTTGATCTTTTGACATAGTAACTATATCTGTAGATTTCATAACATTCATTGCTGTAAAAAGATTAATAACAAACATCAATCCATTTAAATTCCAACCTAAAATAAATATTTCGCTATAACTCATCTTCTCTCCGTGTATTTAATAAACAGATTATAGCTAAATATAGATATAATTCAATAAATAAAAATTAGGAAGACTACTATATGGATGGAAAAAAAAGAATTAATATAAAAGTAGGACTAAATGTAAATATAGTTTTAAAGCAAGATCAAAGAAGTGGCAAATTGACAAATGGTATAGTGAAAAATATACTTACAAATTCACCATCACATCCACATGGAATTAAAGTAAGATTAACTAGTGGAGATGTGGGGAGAGTTCAAGAGATTTGTTAGTAGAAGATGTTAAAAATATTTTAGAACTAAATTCACAAAACTTAAGTTGTGAATTTAAAAGAGTTTTTCATGGTCGTGGAAAACTATATAAAAACTTTGAATTTTTAACAATAGACTCTATTGACAGTATTTTAAGTGTTGCTTTTTATTTTGAAATTGATAAAGAGACAGAATATGAGCTTTTAGAGATGTTAAAAAAGTTTATTACAAATACAAGTACAAAACATGATACTATTGTATTACAAAGACGATATATACAAAAAACAACGGCAGAAGTTATAGTGGGTGTTTTAAAAAAAGATCTGTATGTTGTAGAAAATGGTATAAAAATAAAGCTAAACTTATTGTCAAATCAAAATAGTGGCTACTTCCCAGATATGAAAAATGGTAGAGCTTTTATAAAAAGTATTGCTAAAGATAAAAAAGTATTAAATTTATTTTCTTATACTTGTGGGTTTAGTTTGAGTGCCATAAGTGGTGGTGCAATTAGTGTAACTAATATTGATATGGCAAAAAGTGCTTTATCTACAGGTAGAGCTAACCATCATTTAAATAACTTTGATACATACAATGTAAAATTTTACCCACATAATATATTAAAATCATTTAGTAAGATAAAAAGAGAATCACCATACGATATAATAATTATAGACCCACCAACTTTTCAAAAAGGTAGTTTTGAAACCACCAAAGATTATGATAAAATTATAAAAAGATTAGATAGCTTTGCATCTGAAGATTGTGTAGTATTGGCTTGTTTAAATTCTCCAAACTTAGATGAAAATTTTATAATAAATCTTTTTAAAGAGTTTGCACCAAGTTTTGAGTTTGTGAAGCGATTAGAAAACATAGAAGAGTTTAAAAGCTTAGATGAAAATAGAAGTTTAAAGAATTTAATTTTTCATAAAGTTGATATATAAAATGAAAATACTAGACACTCAAAATAAAATATATCTTTTAGATGATGAAAATTTTAATTTTCCATCTTTAGATATGATGTGTGATGATTTAGTTTGTATAGGTGGAGATTTTCATCCTCAAAGATTAGTTAACGCATACGAAAATGGTTTATTCCCTTGGTATATAGATGAGTATAATTATATACATTGGTTCTCACCTCAAAAAAGAATGGTTTTATTTCCAGTTCAGTTTAAAGTATCAAAAAGTTTAAAAAGAGTTTTAAACAATAAAAATTTTATCATAAAATCAAATGAAAACTTTGAAGAAGTTATAAAAAATTGTGCAAATATAAAAAGAAAAAATGAAGATGACACTTGGATAAGTGAAGAGTTTATAAAAGCATATACTAATTTATATGATTTAGGAGTTGCTACTAGTATTGAGTGTTATTTAGATGATAAACTTGTAGGTGGGTTGTATGGTATATTAATAGGAGATATCTTTTGTGGAGAAAGTATGTTTTCTAAAGTACCAAATGCTTCAAAAGTTGCTTTCTATCATCTTTGTAATCAAGCTAAACAAAATGGAATTAAACTTATAGATTGTCAAGTTTATAATGAACATTTAGAATCACTTGGGGCTTGTGAGATAACAAGAGAAAAATACTTTGAGTATTTAAAAAGTAATTAGGTAAAATAGTAAATGACAAATATAATATATGAATATCAAGAACTTTGTAAAGATAATCATAAAGATTTAATAACTCATATAAAAAACAATACACCATTACATAAATATTTTAAAGAAGATTGGGGCAAATTAAAGGCACAACAATATTGTGGAATAATAAATTATGATGGAGAAGATTTTTATATATTGCCTAAGATAGCCAACTACGATAATGATGTAAATCTAAATATCTTTGTTTATATGTTGATGTATGCTTTTAATATAAATGTAAAAAATGAAGATTTAGCAAATGCACAAAATCATCAATCAAATAATATCTTAGAAGTTTTTATTCAAATGTTTGCTAAAAATCTATTTCAACAGCTACAAAAAGGTATTTATAAAGAATATGTAACGGAACAAGATAATTTAACAGTATTAAGGGGTAAATATCTAATAAATGAGAATTTAAAATATAACTTTACTAAGAGTAAAATATATTGTGAGTATGATGAGTTTAGTATGAATAATGAACTTAACCAATTTTTCTTGTATGCTATTAAAACTTTGATGAACTACACTAAAAATAAAAAGCTTTTAAAGATGTGTGAATTGGTATTTGATGAAGTTGAATTCAAACAGTTTGATATAAATAATTTACATATTCATTTTAATAGATTAAACAATAGATTTAAAGATAGTTTTGAATTTGCTTTGTTGTTATTAAAAAAGTCTATTCCTATGTTTGATAATGGTAAAAAAAATTTTGCTTTTTTGTTTGATATGAATGAATTGTTTGAGGATTTTATTGGGAATGTTTATAAAAATATTGATAGTACAACTAAATTACAAAATGAACGAAATTTTAGAAATTTAAAACTAATACCGGATATAGTATGTAATGATTTAATAATAGATGTAAAATATAAATTAGCCAAAGACAAAGGTGACTTAAAAAGAGATGACAAGTATCAAATGTTTGTTTATGGGACTAATTTTGATATAAAAGACACTATGCTTTTATATCCTGAATATAATAATATAAAAGTTAATGAAGATTTAAAATTAGGAAAAGATGATAAAATGGTGGGATTAAAAATGAG
>JAYEIM010000045.1:0-3618 GCA_034660095.1 Campylobacterota bacterium
ACTAATGTAGTACCACTATTGGAAATTACTAAAAGAAAAAAAGCCCTCTATTTAAAAGAGTATAAACAAAAAAGAAAACTGTTAACAAAGGAGTTGTTAATAACTGTTACTAAAAAAGATTATGATACTTTTAAAACATACTCTAAGACTTATTGAACTACAGTAAATAAAACAATAGTAAATCTAGCACTATGACATATAAACAACACCTACTTAATACCAAAAGATACACAAAATGACCTACAACAATTAATATTTTTGATGAGAAATATTGCTAATAATATCAATCAAATAGCTAAAAATTCCAATATATTTAAAACTCTACTTAGTAGTAATAAACTGTTAACAAAATTACAAGAATTAGAAAAAGCAGTTATAGACTTTATTCATAATCCAAATCAAACAAAAGAAGATATTAAAACAAAATGATAATCAAATCATTATCAAGAAAAGAGCCTAGTTTTAAAAGCTTGATAGAGTATATAAATCAAAATACTAAAAATAATGATAATCTTACAATTTGAAGAAACTTATATAATACAGATGATGAATCTGAAATCATAAAAGAGTTTATAAATAATAGCACCAATCTAAAAACACTTAAAAACTGAAACTATCTATATCATGAAATCATATCACTAGACCCAAAACTTACAATAAATATATCAAAACAAGAGCAAATAAAAATATTAACAGATATTGGTACTAAATATCTTGAAAAAAGAGCTAAAAATAATCTAAGCTATTGAAAAATACACACCGATACCAATCATACACATTTACATGTTTGTATTAGTTCAAATGAAGTTTATAGTAATAAAAGATTTAGACTATCCAAAGGGGAGTTTAACAAGATACAAAAAGATATAGAGCTTTATAAAAATGAAAAGTACCCACAACTAGCAACAAATATTTATAATAAAAATCAAAATGAATTACAAAATACTACTAAATTAACCAACAATGAACAAGAGCTAAAAAATAGGTCAAAAAAACCAACTTTAAAGGAGCAATTTAAAGCTAAATTAGAAAATATACTAGATAGTGCCACAAACTATAAAAACTTTACAGATGAGCTTAAATTGGTAAATATAGAGATAATAAAAAGATGAAATACAATCACAGCTAAAAATTTAGATGATGGTAAAAAATATAGATTAAAAACTTTATGATTGTTAGATAAACTTGAAGATGTAAAATCAAGAATAGAGGATATAAAGCAAAGAGCTAATGATATAGAAGATTTTAGAACTCAAAATAATAACACACTTACAAAAGATAATTTAGATACAAATATGAACTCTATCCAAGCTAAAAAAATACTTATTCAAGATTTATTATGAAATATGTGATTTAAACCATCAAATATAAAAGGTTCTGATATATGGTATATAAGCCCATTTAGACAAGATGAAAAAACATCAAGTTTTAAAATAAATACAGATGATAATATTTGGTATGACCATTGAATGGGGAAGTGATGAAATATTTTAGATTTTGTGATGAGCTATAACAGTTGTGATTTTAGATGAGCTTTACAATTTTTATCAAATAATATTCAACCTAATTTATTTAATGCTACATCAAAACCACAAGTTAAAGCACCATCATTACAAAATAATGAAAATAAAATAAATAAAAAAGAATCTACAAAACTATCATCAAAACTTACCATTAAAAAAACTCAAAGTTTACAAAATCAAGCACTAATACAATATCTTGAAAGTAGAGTTATAAATCCAAATGTAGCTAAAGATTATATATCTGAAACCTATTATCAAATCAACGATAAACACTATTTTTGAGTATCATTTCCTAATGATTCATGATGATTAGAGTTAAACAATAAATATTTTAAATGATGAGTTGGTACAAAAGATATAACAACTATAAATAATGATTCTAATAAACTTATTATATTTGAATGAATGATGGACTTTTTAGCCTATGTTTCAGTATCTAAAGATGCAAATCAAAATAATTATTTAGTTTTAAATAGTGTATCAATGGTACAAAAAGCTATACATTATATTCAAAATTACAATGAAAAAAATTATTACAAAAAAATAGAATTGTTTCTTGATAATGATAAAGCTTGAAATGAAGCAGTAAAGATAATAAAAGAATCTCTAAAAGATGAATTAAAATCAAAGAAATTAACCTTAAAAGACAAATCAGGCTTATATAAAAAGCATAAAGATTTAAACGATTATCTGATTTTTAGAAGAGATAAAAAGATACAAGATTTACAACTCCAAAGGGATGATATGGGGGTTTTGGAGAGAATCAGGGAAAGAGCCTAAAATTACGAAAATATAAAATAAATTTATGCTAAATATATTCACAATCATAATAAAATCAATATTCAAGTTTTTATATAAAACTATATGATTTGTACTATTTGGATATAGTAATAAAAAACTTAATAAAGATGCAGAGTTTTTATCAAAAAAAGATATTAAAAAGTTTATCAATAATAACAATGTATGATTATTATTGGATGGAGATAAAAAAAGATTATCTGCCAAACATAGTTTTGAGCATTTAGCTTTGATTGCTCGTACTTGATGATGAAAAACTACTTGATATATTATCCCAAATATTTTAACTCTTGATAACTGTTCTATGATAGTTACAGACCCAAGTGGAGAGATAAGAGCTAAGACCAAAGATATATTAAAAAAGAAGTGATTTAAAATAGTTGTATTAAATCCAACAAATCCAAAGATGAGTGAAACATTTAATCCACTTCTTAGAGCCAATGAAGATGATAAAATAAAAGAGATTAGTAAAATACTTGTAAGTTCTTCTGATACCTCTATGAGTGCAAATGATAGCTTTTGGCAAAGTTGAGCTGAGAAGATTATCAATATCATTTTAAAGTGTTTAAAAAATAAAGAAAAGATTGATAAAATTGAGGTAAATTTAAAAGATGTACAAAAATATCTAAACTATTTTATGACTAAAAAGTTTGATGAGTTTGTAGCTACTTATTGAGATGATGATTTAGTAGATGAATACAAATGATTTTTATCATGAAATGAGAAAACAACACAATCATTTTTAAGTACAGCTCAAATATCATTAGATAGTTTAACCAATCCAAATATAGCTAACTTTTTAGCTACAAATAGTATAAATTTTCAAGATTTAAGAGATAAAAAAACAGTTGTATTTTTTCAGATACCTGAACAAAAGGTACCACATTATAGTTTTTTATTGAATCTATTTTATACTCAATTTTTTAATTTTGCGATGGAAAATTTTCAAGCTTTGAAGTTACCAATTTATTGTTTACTTGATGAGTTTTGAAATATGAGTATTCCATATTTTTCAACTGTTATAACAACAATTAGAAAATATAAAGTATCTATATCTATTATACTTCAATCTATATCGCAATTAGAATCTAAATACTGAAAATATGAAGCTGATATTATTTTAAATTGATGAATCTCTTCAAAAATATTTTATAGTTGAGCTGACCCATCAACTACAAGAATGTTAGCAGAAATAATTGGTACAAAAACTGTAAGTGATGAAGATACAAGTTTTAAAAGAAAAGAGAATCTTTTAAATGCTTATAATATTAGGACTTTGGAAGATAATCAAGCTTTG
>JAYEIM010000046.1:0-3600 GCA_034660095.1 Campylobacterota bacterium
AACACTTCTAAAATTACTAGTGCTGAGCAAGATGAAGCTTTTAATAAGGCAGTTGAGTTTGCTATGATAATTTTAAATTCAATGGCTGATCTAGAAGAGGAATTACAAAGTGTACAAAATATAGTTGCTGAGTCTTTTGTATTTAATAACAATGAAAAAATTATTGAATTAAATAAGTTTACGCCACACTGGACTTCATATATAAATGGTGAGCTTACTCCACATATAAAAGCTGTAGTTTGGGATGATGAAGAGGAAAAAAACTGGAAAGTAAAAATACCTCCAAAGTATCTTGGTAGCTTTGAACTTAATGGAAAAGCTTTAGTACAAGATAGTTCCATGGAGTTTGTGCATAGTTCCGGTCATTTTGCAATAGCAAAAGATGAAGATACTATGAAACAATATTTGCAAGAACAAAAGATATAGTCAAAATGTGACTATACAAACCTATATAATACAAAAAACAATAGGAGAAGATAAATGTACAACAAAATAGTAACAATAGGAAATCTTACAAGAGATATAGAGATTAAATATCTACCAAATAATACAGCTATAGCAAAAGGTGCAATAGCAACAAGTCATAAATATAAAACTCAATCAGGTGAACAAAAAGAAGAGGTGTGTTTTATAGACTTTACTATATTTGGTCGTATTGCAGAGGTTGCAAATCAGTATCTACATAAAGGATCAAAAGTAATGCTCGAAGGACGATTACAACTTGATCAATGGGTAGATAATCAAACAGGGGCTAAAAGAAGTAAACATAGTTTGCTTGTAAATGAGATGAAGATGCTAGATAGTAAAGGTGATAGTGGTTATTCAAATCAAGAGATGCAACAAAGTACAAGTAGACAAAATCAACCATACCAAACACAACCACAACAGCAGAATAATACACAATATCAAGAAGCAAAACAAAATACAACAGATATTCAAATTGGAGATATACCAAACTTTGAAAATAATACTGATAAAATAGATACAAATAAAATACCAGATGATCCAAATGATTGGAATAATTCAATATTAGATGAAGAACCACCATTTTAAAAATACTTTATTTACTGGTGAAAATTAACTTTTTAGGAGTTTACAATACTATCTACTACTAAGCTATCATGGAGATACACAACAGATATAAATGAAACTAGAACACTTTTTACAAATGAATTACTTCCTTATGCTGCTGAAGTTTATATTTGTTCATGCTCGCATCAAGAGGTCATTATAAAATCAGATTATAAAGATAGAGATACATATATCTGTGAGAGTTGTGAAAATGATAAGTTTTTAGATGCTAATCATTTCCTTGGAAATACAGCTTGGTATGAGCCTATAGAAGATATATTTTCATTAGATATACTTCAAGACTTTGATATAAATATCGTAAAAAATGAAAATAGCTTTTTAGCTGTAGTAGTTTTGAATATACCAAACAGTATTGACTTGTCATGTGATGAAATAGGCTTTATATCTAAAGAGATATTTAAAATAACTATAGATGAAATTGGACAAGTAAATGAGACACTTTTTGCTAACTTTGATCTTGATAGACTCAAGGATGAAGAGCAAAATTATTTCATTTATTCTTCATCGCAAGATGACCTTATAAATAAACATCCAATATTACTAAACTATAAAACAAAAATATTAAAAAACATACTCAAAAACAATTACTTTGAATTTTCAGATGATATAACTAAAAAAACTAAAAAAATAGAACAAGTAGGGTATTTTGCTAAATATAACCATCTAAAAGAGTTTGATTTTTATCATTGGAAAAATGTTGATTTTTTACCATCAAACCAAAAATTAACAGTAAATGAAGCATTAAAATATGTGGTAAACTATAGAAAAGAAAAATCGCTTAAAAAAGCTATATTTGAATACTATCAAGAGCAGATGGTTGAAGGTAAATATTATTTCTTATATCCATTTTGTGTAGCAAAGTATATAAAAGATGTAAATATAGCAATAAGATTACTTTTACTTGATTTCAATCACTTTTTTACAGAAATAATAGACCATAATAGTTTGGAATACTTCTTACAATATCTCACTAAAAATTATAGTGATAAACAAATAGAAAATTTATTAAAAAGTTATCTAAAGCAAGAGATGTTTTGGTTTTTGGATAGTTTAGACTTATTTGCAGAGTTAAATGATGAGATGAGAGATAACTTTATGAAAGTCTCTTGTAGGTATGATGCTTTACATGATGAGATAGTATCTTATCATAGATTGATTATGGAGCAAAAACTACTAGATACAAAATATATCTACACAAATAAACAAAACAAAGCAAATATAACTATAGAATCTTACACTGTAAAACTACCAATAACAGGAAAAGAGCTATATGATTGGGCAACTAGACTTCATAATTGTATGGCTGGTTATAGCAGCTTGATAGAACAATGCAAGACTACAATATATGGATTTTTTAAAAATGAACAAATCATTTTTGCAGTTGAGATTAAAAATGGTAAGATAGTTGAAGCAAGAGCTAAATACAATGAAGAGCTTAGTAAGGAACAGATGAATATAGTTTTTAAGTGGTATGAGGAGCATATCTTAAAAAAGAAAGAGGATACTTAGACAAAATATGTCTATATCTTAATATACAATACACTATTATAAAAAATAAATTACTAGAATAAGGTAGATAATGGCAACAAATCAAACAGAACGGGTATTAGAGCTTATCAAACGATTTAATGATGGACAGATAGTTTGTATAGAACAACTACAAACTGAATATATGTGGGAGGGTAAAAGTGAACGAACTATTGGAAGAGATTTAAAAGTTATAAAGGACTATTTCCCTGAATCATTCGAGCTTTTACGGAATCATGAGGATTCAAATAAAGCATGTTATAAAGCAATAACAAAAGATGCCTTTGAAAACTTTATGAAACCAGAAGTATTATCTTTGATGGTACAAACTTTTAATATGGCAAGCAGAAGTGATCTGTTTGATAACTTTGATTTAGATGCAGATGATAAAAGAATTATCTCTAAAAAAGTAAAAGAGTTAAACAATATCTATGAGTTTAAAAACAAACCATTTGAAAATGCTAAATCAGATAGTAAGATATTTAAAACACTTGAAAGAAATATTAAAAATCAAAAGTGTATCATCATAGAGTATCCAAACCTTGGAGAACTAACAAAGATAGAAGTTAAGCCATACAAGATGCTTTTTATCAATGAGAATTTTTATCTAGCTTGTGAAGTTGAACATGAAGATTATCAATTTAGTATGTATAGAATATCAAAAATAAAAACTATTGAAGATACATCTAAAACATACCATAAAAATTATGATATTGAGAGTTTTATAAAAGATATACAGACACCGTTTAGTAGATATACACAAAACTATAAAGATCATCTTATAGATATAAAATTAGAGATTAACAGTAAAAAAGCTTTTTTCTTTAAATCAAAAAAATATTTAAAATCACAAAATATTGATGAAACTAAAGAAGATGGTTCTTTGATTGTAAGTTATAAAGTAACTCAAGAGTATGAAGTTGAAGAGCTTATTAAAAGATGGTTGCCTTATGTAAAAGTGATAGAACCACTTAGTTTAAA
>JAYEIM010000047.1:0-16678 GCA_034660095.1 Campylobacterota bacterium
ACATCTATAGAGTTTTATTGGGCATATAAAACATATAGAGACTTGATAATTATCACTAAAGAGTATTTTGAGTATCTATTTGAACATTTAAATTTACCTACAACATTGCCTTATGGAGATATAGAGATTGATTTTACAGATTTCACAGAGATAGGACTAGTAAAAAGTTTAACTGATATTGGTGGAGTTCCTGCTGATATTTGTAATGATATAGATTCAATTTATGCATATTTTAAAGAGCAAAAAGTGCAAGTAAAACCAAATCTAAATTTAGGACAACTTCAAGGTGAACTATTTGATGAATATGTTGAAGAAAAATTAATAAACCCAACATTTATAACAGATTATCCAGTAGAGATTTCACCACTTGCTAGAAGAAGTGATGAAAATCCAGAAATAACAGAGAGATTTGAATTATTTATGGCTGGAAAAGAGATAGCAAATGCTTTTAGTGAGTTAAATGATCCAATAGATCAACTTCAAAGATTTGAAGGTCAAATGAGTGCAAAAGATGCAGGTGACGATGAAGCTCATGAGATGGATGCAGATTTTGTAAATGCACTTTCATATGGTATGGCACCAACAGCAGGGCAGGGTATCGGTATAGATAGACTAGTAATGATGCTAACAAATCAACATAGCATACGAGATGTACTTCTTTTTCCTGCTATGAAACCTATACATACTGAGATTGATTTACATAGTGATGAAGAAGAATAGAAGTGTTATAGTTACTTCAGTTGAAGGTGTTCGTAAAAAATGTTAAATCAAGTTTGACAAAAGCACCAAGTTTGTGTTAAGATAAATAAAAAGGATTATCATGGTAGCAAGTCAAAAAGTAAGAACAAATATATATTTAGACCAACAAACAAAAACAGAAGCAAAAGAGTTATTTAAAAAGTTTCATATTAGCCTAAGTGATGCAGTAAATCTTTTTTTATCTCAATCAGTTTTAGAGCAAGGTTTGCCATTTCAAGTAAAAATACCAAATGAAGAGACTATTAAAGCTATGAGAGAGGTTGAAAATGGGGAAACAGAAACTATATCACTAGAAGACCACTTATTAGAGATGAAACAGTGTATAAAAAATTAGATAGAAGTAAAATTTTTTTAAAAGATTTAAGAAAAATAAATTTCTCAAATAACCATTATTCAAGATATGCAGTATTTTTAGGTAAGCTTTTGTCAGATGAACAGCTACCACCAGAAGCAAAAGATCATCCACTAAAGGGTGACTTTGTAGGATTTAGAGAGTTGCATATTGGTGGAGATTTGTTGTTGGTTTATAAAGTTACAGAAGATAACTTATATCTCACAAGAATAGGTTCACACTCTCAAATATTTGGATAATAAATGAGATGGAAATCACATATTACAATATGGTGCTCCTGTAAAATCAGAGACATATTCTACTTAAAATATAATATAATCGTCCAAATTGATTCTTCATCTTTTTCTAGAAAATTGCATTTTATTAAAATAATATTTATATATTAAATGTTATAATACGAGATAAGAAATAAAATGTAGGAATATAATATGAATAAAGTATTAATATCACAGAATAAACATTGGGAAAATAAATATGAAGGTATCTACAAGCGAGATATACTTGATAAGCTTTTACAAAATCTTGATGTAAAACATATACAAGTACTTCAAGGTATACGAAGAAGTGGAAAGTCAACTTTATTTAAATTTCTTATTAACCATCTAAGCCAAACATGTGACCCCCAAGAGATACTATATGTAAATCTAGATGACCCTTTTTTTATAAAGTATATAAATGACCCTACATGTTTTTATGAAGTGATACAAACAACACAAAAGCTTACGGGCAAAAGTGTAAAATATATTTTCTTAGATGAGATTCAAGCTATAAATGGGTGGGAAAGATATATAAAAAGTGCTTATGATAGTGATGAGTTTGAAAAGATATTTATCACAGGTTCTAACTCTACACTTTTAAATAAAGAGTTAGCAACACTTTTATCAGGTAGGTATCTATCTTCACAAGTATATCCATTGAGTTTTAAAGAACTTTTAGAGATAAATAAAATTGATAGTTATCTAAAGGTAAATCAAAACTTACCACAAGTTTTAAATATAGTAGATGATATGATGCGATATGGCTCTTTTATTGAAGTCTATGATACCAATGATGAGTTAAAAAGGGATATTTTAAAAACTTATTATGAAACTATTATTCTAAAAGACTGTGTTTCAAACAATCAAATAAGAGATATAAAAAGTTTTAAAGAGTTGAGTTACTATTGTCTTACAAATTTAACATCACTATACTCGTACTCATCTTTGGCAAAAGCTATTGGCATAAATGATAAATCATCTAAAGAGTATATCTCTTATTTAGAAGAGAGTTATCTTTTTTATGAATTAAAACTTTATTCATATTCGTTAAAAGAGCAACAAAACAATAAAAAGAAACTATATCTAAGCGATAATGGTTTTATGGAATTAGCTTATAGTTTTTCTTCAAACTATGGTAAGTTATTTGAAAATCTTGTGTTTAGTGAGTTGTTAAAATATGGATATGAGATATACTACTACAATAAAAATTTTGAGTGTGATTTTATAGTTAAAAAAGATAAAAAAGTTATAGCTATACAAGTTTGTTATGAACTAAATGAACAAAATAGAGCAAGAGAATTCAATGGACTTAAAAAATTGCCTTTTGATATAGATGAAAAGTATCTAGTAACTTATAATCAAATAGAACAAAATGATGAGATAAATATAATTAGTTTTTGGGAGTTTTTTTATAATTTTAGTAAAAATTAGATATAATCGCATAAAATAATAGTAAAATTAAAGAGGAAAATAAATGAATTTTTTAAGCAATGATAATTTAGCAACAGCAGACGCACAAGTATTTGGAATGATTGAAAATGAACTAAGTAGACAAACAAATCATCTTGAGATGATTGCTAGTGAGAACTTTACATCTCCAGCTGTAATGGAAGCTATGGGTTCAGTTTTTACAAACAAATATGCTGAAGGTTATCCTTATAAAAGATATTATGGTGGATGTGAATTTGCAGATCAAGTTGAGCAATTAGCAATAGATAGAGCTTGTGAAATTTTTGGATGTAAGTTTGCAAATGTACAACCACATTCAGGTTCTCAAGCAAATGGTGCAGTTTATGCTGGACTTATAAAAGCTGGTGATAAGATTTTAGGTATGGATTTATCTCACGGTGGACACTTAACTCACGGGAGCAAGCCATCATTTTCTGGTAAAAACTATAGTGCATTTTATTATGGTGTTGAGATGGATGGTAGAATAAACTATGACAGAGTTATGGATATAGCTAAAATAGTTCAACCTAAAATTATAGTTTGTGGTGCTTCTGCATATGCAAGAGAGATTGACTTTAAAAAATTCAGAGAAATAGCTGATGCAGTTGGAGCAATTCTTTTTGCTGATATTGCACATATCGCTGGTTTAGTTGCTGCTGGTGAACATATGTCTCCATTCCCTTACGCTGATGTTGTAACAACTACTACACACAAGACTTTAAGAGGTCCAAGAGGTGGAATGATTATGTGTAATGATGAGGATGTTGCAAAGAAAATAAATAGTGCAATTTTTCCAGGTATCCAAGGTGGACCACTAGTTCATGTTATTGCTGCTAAAGCTGTTGCATTTAAAGAGATTTTAGATCCTTCTTGGAAAGTATATGCAAAACAAGTAAAAGCAAATGCTAAAGTACTGGGAGAAGTATTAGTTAAAAGAGGTTACGACTTAGTTTCTGATGGAACAGATAATCACCTTATCTTAGTAAGTTTTTTAAATAAAGAGTTCTCAGGTAAGGATGCAGATTTAGCATTAGGTAATGCAGGAATTACAATAAATAAAAACACAGTTCCAGGTGAGACAAGAAGTCCATTTGTTACTTCTGGGGTTAGAATCGGATCGCCTGCTTTAACAGCAAGAGGTATGAAAGAAAATGAGTTTGAATTTATTGCTGGTAAAATTGCAGATGTTCTAGACGATATTAACAATACAGAACTTCAAGCTAAAGTTAAAAAAGAGCTTGAAGAATTGGCACAAAAATTTGTTATCTATACAGAGTCAACTTATTAATATATAATATATTAAAAGTATTAGGAGGATATTATGAAAGTAGATGGAAAAGAGTTTATGAGAAATGTTGGTATTGAGCAAGAGAGAGATGGTTTGATAAAAGAGCAACAGAAACTTGAGTCTCAAAAAAGGGATGCTATACAAAGAGATCAAGATTATATGGCGGATAACAATATAGATGAAAATGATTCTGCGTATATTGATTTGTCATTAAATAATACACCTCCTATAGATGAATCAGAAAATGTAATTCAAGATATTAGACTTGAACCTGAAGATCCTAATAAGACCAAAAAGAAATATATAATATTGGGCATAGGTTTAATACTAACTTTTGTTATTACAATCTTAGTGATTCGTCTTATATCTAATAATGATGTAGAGCAAACGATTGAAAATTTAAATCCAGAAACAAAAGAGTTAAATAGAGATAAAATTCTTGATAAAATTGATACAAATGAAGAGTATCAAAAAGTTATAGACAAAAATAGCTATGTTGAAGATTCAGAAAAATCAAATACAGATACAACAAAAAATGAGATAAATGAGATAGTAATACCAGGTGAAACATCACAAAATACACCAATTGTTATCGATACTCCTAAGCCTAAAGTTGAACCCAAAAGGGATCTTTTTGGTCTAGACAATACAGTTAAAAAAACAGAAGTTGTTGAGGTAAAACCTAAAACTCCTACCCCTGTTAAAGTTGAAAAAGTTGTAAAACTAGTAAAAAAAGAGATAACAAAACCAGCTGTTGAGAAAAAATCAGCTCCAAAAAGAAAAATAGTTGTTGCATCTCCTGTCGAAACAAATTTTACTAAAAATAGTGCTAATGTATCTGGATATTATATCCAAATAGGTGCATTTACAAAAAAACCTAGTGATAAATTGCTAAATAGTATCTCAAAAAAAGGTTATAAATATACTATCCATACTATGAGAATAAAAGGTAAAGTTTACAATAAAGTGTTAATAGGCTCATATAATTCAAGAGCAAATGCAACAAAATTATTAAATAAAGTAAAAAAAGATTTTAATAATAAAAATGCATATATTTTAAAGTTCTAGTGTAATTATTGGTATGATATTTTATGACAAAACACTATTTTTAGATGAATTTACACCTGTGTCTATATATCAAAAAGTTAAATCAATATTTAAAAATGAGATAACTTTTCTATTTGAATCAGTTGTAAATAGTAGTGATGGGAACTTTAGTTATATTTTTGTAGGTGCAAGAGAGAGGATTTGGCATAAAGATGGTAAAAGTTATTATAAAAACGAAATAGGAGAGATAGAAAATATATCAAAAAATCCATTTATCTTTTTAAAAGAATATTATAGAAACTTAGATAAAAAACTTTATAAAGAGAAAGGCGATGAACTTGGTATTGGTCTTATTGATGGATTTATTGGGAATATGGGATACGATATGGTATCTACATTTGAGCCTACACTTGAAAAGTCAATGTCAGATTTAAAAGATGAATTTAACATTGCAGATTGTGATCTGATTCGTCCTAAAATGGTATTGGTTTATTCACATAAAAGTTCACAACTTACAATGATAACATCTATGGAATCGATGAAAGATTATATACCTAAAATTGAATCATCTTTAAAAGAACCCTTTGTATATACACCACTTAAAAAAGTAGATCTACTTGATGATGGAAACTTTGCACACTCTAAAGATAAATTCTTCGATATGATTGCTCAATCAAAAGAGATGATAAGAAGTGGTGATGTTTTTCAAATACTTATGACAAATAGATACACAAGAAAAGCAAAAATTGACAATCTTAGTTACTATAGAATGTTAAGAAGTAAAAATCCAAGTCCATATCTGTTTTTACTTGAATATGAGGATTTTTGTATAGCTGGAAGTTCACCTGAAGTTATGGTTAGACTAACTGACGAGAGAATTCTTTTACGACCAATTGCAGGGACTAGAAAAAGGGGAAAAACTGCAGCTAAAGATAAGTTAATGGAAAATGAGATGTTAAATGACCCAAAAGAGGTTGCAGAGCATGTTATGCTTATTGATTTGGGTAGAAATGATGTGGGTCGTGTAGCACAAGTGGGAACCGTAGAAGTAACAGATAAAATGAGAGTTGAAAAATATTCCCATGTTATGCATATGGTTTCAGATGTTGAGGCAATATTAGATAAAAAATATGATATGTTTGATCTTTTTGCAGCTACTTTTACAGCTGGAACTATGACAGGAGCTCCTAAAATAAGAGCTATGGAACTTATTGCTCAATTTGAAAAGTTAAAAAGAGGCTTTTATAGTGGAAGTATCGCATATTTTGGTTTTGATGGAAATATGGATAGTGCAATCACAATAAGAACTACAATGATAAAAGATGATACTGTAGTATTTCAAGCCGGTGCTGGTATAGTTGCTGATTCTGTATCAGAATTAGAGTTTCTAGAAGTAAATAATAAACTTGCTGCAAATATTGCAACACTTGAAGATTTAAGTAAAATCAATTAGATATAAAGAGGAAAATGAATTGAATAAAATAGTAGTAGCTCATTCACCAGATGCAGATGATATTTTTATGTATTATGCTATAAAATTAGGATGGGTAACATTAAAAGATACTACATTTGATAATCTTGCACTTGATATAGAAACATTAAATCAAGCTACACTAAAAGGTGAGTATGATATTTGTGCTATTAGTTTTGCACTTTATCCATTTGTAAAAAATGACTTTGCACTTCTTAAAACTGCTGTTAGTTTTGGAGATGGTTATGGACCAAAACTTGTAAAATTAAAAGGTAAAACTTTAAAAAGAAATTTTAAAATAGCACTTAGTGGTAAATATACTACAAATGCATTGCTATTTAAGATAAAATATCCAGAAGCTAGAATAACTTATATGAACTTTCTAGATATAGAACAAGCTGTTTTAGATGGAACAGTTGATGCTGGAGCTTTAATACATGAATCAATTTTAACTTATGATGATAAACTTGAAGTAGAGGTTGAACTTTGGGATATCTGGCAAGAGTTAGCTGGAAATGAGTTACCATTGCCATTAGGTGGTATGTGTTTGCGAAGAAGTATCCCTATAAATAAAGCGATAGATTATGAAAATACATTGATAAAAGCGGTTAGAGTTGCAAATGACAATAAACTACTTTTATCTAAAATGCTTCTAGAAAGAGATCTAATAAGAGTTGATCATGATACTTTACAAACATATTTAGGATTATACGCAAACGATGATTCTATAGAGTTATCTCAACTTCAATATAAAGCATTAGATAAATTATATAGTTTAGGTTTTGAGCATGGTTTTTATGATGACTTAATTAAATCTCAAGATTATTTAATACCATCGGAGTATAAAGAGTTACGAAACTCATAATTATTATAAATATGCTATAATTATGTCATAAAAAGGTTAAATCATGAAAAGTAAACAGTATATCTTAGTTTTATTAGTATTTATATTGTCATTTACAGGTTGTAATGATAAAAAAGATGAAGAGATAAAGATTGGTTTTGTTGCAGGGTTAAGTGGTAAATATTCTGCATTGGGGATTAGTATAAGAGATGGTTTTACTTTAGCATTTGATGAAATCGATAATAAAATAGATGGTAAAAAAGTAAAAATTATTCAAAAAGATGATAAGCAAGATGAAAATGAAGCAAAAAAAATTATTGATAATTTTATTAAAAATGACATTAAACTTGTAGTTGGTAATGCTACTAGTTCTATGACTGCTGTAAGTGTATCCGCAGTAAATAAACAAAAAAATATGCTTTTGATATCTGCAACTGCAAGTAGTAGTGACTTTACAAAAAAAGATGATAATTTTCTTAGAATTCAAGTTGAACATTCTGATAAAAGGTATAAAACATTATTGGATTATACTACACAGCAAGGATATAAAAATATATTCTTTATATATGATTCTAAAAACTTAAAATACACACAAGGATATGAAGAGATATTTCAAGATATGTTTGTGGCAAATGGGAGGAATAAATTTGTTGGAAAAGTTGATTTAAATAAGCCTTATGAAGAGATTGTTCAAAGTATAAAGTCTGTAAAAAATGATTTGATTTTAATAGTTGGAAACTCTGTAGATAGTGCAAATATAATACAATATATAAGATTAAATAAAATTAATACCAAAATATTAGGTACAGGCTGGGCAAAAACTATGGATTTTATAACAAATGGTGGGAAAGCAGTGGAGGGTGTTTTGTTTTCTACAGGATACGATGATAAGTCAAAAGATAAATCTTTTTTAGATTTTGTTGAAAAATTTAAAATAAAATATGGAAGAGTGCCATCTGTATTTTCAGCACAAGGGTATGAGCTAGGGCAAATATTGATAAAAAATCTTAGAAATTCAACTGATATATCTACATTGAAACAAAGAATTTTAACAATAAAAAAATATGATGGACTTCAAGGTGATATTATATTTGATAAGTACGGTGATATATTTAGAGAGTATTTTATAATGGAAGTAAAGGATTCAAAATATATAAAATTATAAAATTAAAGAGTTTAAAATCTAATATATTATTATATTTAATTCTATTTGCAATTGTACCCTTAATAATTGGTTCATCAGTTATTCTTAATGAGATGTATAAAGAAAAAAAAGCTACATTATTCTTTAAACATAAACAAATATTAAAGCAAGTAATTTATGAATCAGATACAATTATAACAGAGATTGAGAGAATAGGAGAGTATGTAAAAGATAAATATCCTTCAAAAAAGCACAATCTTTTAACAGGCTTAGTTCGTGTTAAAAAAAGTATAAATACAATATTGATTTTAGATAATAATGGTATCTTAAAAGATTTTACCTCCAATTTAAATATAAAGTTATTTAATGGTTTTGATTATTCAAATATGGAATATTTCAAATCTATAACAAATAAAAATCACAATAACTGGACTGAAGTTTATCTTTCTCAAGCTACAAATAAACCATCAATATCCTATTCTATAAGAATTGATGAAAATAATATAGCTGTATTAGTATTAGACTTATCTATCCTAAATACATTTGCAGAAAAATTCGTAAGTGGAGATGATAGTTCTATGGTACGAATACTAGATAGAAATGGTATATTTTTAGCACATCCCCAAAATAAATTAGCAGTATCTCAACGAAAAAACATAAAGAATTCACACATATTTAAAAAATATATATCAAATAGTTATAATGATAAACAAATTATTTTTAATGGTGTTAAAAATATTGAAAATATTGGAATATATGGTGTTAGTGAGAAGCTAAAATGGACAATAATTGTAAAAGAGAGATATGATTTTATTTTTGATACATTTAATACTTTAATGCTTTTTATACTTTTGTTTATATTTATCTTGTTGGTTATTTCAGTATATTTTTCATTAAAACTATCTAAGTCAATATTAAAGCCATTGGATAATTTAAATTCTAAAATAGATGATATTGCTCAAGGGAAAAATCTCGACAGTATGAAAGAATCAGGATATAAAGAGTTAAATCTATTATCTAAAAACTTTTTACTAATGCAAAATAAAATAAAAGATAGAGAAGAGTTAAACAGACAAAAAGATAAGCAGATACACGATAGTGCAAAAATGGCTCAAATGGGTGAGATGATTGGAAATATTGCACATCAATGGAGACAACCACTAAGTATAATAAGTACCTCCGCAAGTGGTATGAAAATGGAAAAAGAGTTTGATTTATTAACAGATGATAAGTTTAATATATATTGTGACGGTATTGTAGATCAAACACAATTTTTATCAAATACTATAGATACTTTTAGGGACTTTATAAAAGAGAAAAAAGAGAAAGATTTAGTTGTATTACAAGAAAGAATTGATAATGTATTAAATATTTTAGATGCATCACTGAAAAATAGTCATATTAAACTTATAAATAATACTGATTACACAGATGAGATAAAACTTACAATAATTAAAGGTGAATTGTCTCAAGTAATTATAAATATCTTTAATAATGCAAAAGATGTTTTGATAGAAAGAAAAATAGAAGAGCCATATATTAAAATAGAAACTAAAAAAAGTGATAATCATGCTATTATTACAATTGAAGATAATGCAGGAGGGGTGCCTGAAGATATTATTTTTAAAATATTTGATCCATACTTTACAACAAAGCATCAATCCCAAGGAACTGGTCTTGGTTTACATATGAGTTATAAAATAATAGCAGAAAGTTTAAATGGAAAGTTATATGTAAAGAATACAGATATCGGAGCTAAATTTTTTATAGAGTTGCCTTTGTCCTAAGTTCTTAAGAAAATATCAAGTTCATTATGATATCCTTTTAATATAAAAAAAACTTATACTAAAAGGAAAAAATAATGGGACAAAATAAGTTTAAAATATTAAATATAATATTTTTAATATCTCTACTATTTACAACCATAAATGCTTCACAAAAAGGAAAATTTACTGGTGGAAGTGATCATGCTATGCCAGAATGGTTTAAAGAGAGTTTTCTTGAAATGGAAGAGGATATTGAAGAAGCAAAAGAAAATAATAAACATGTGATGTTATTTATGACTTTAAAATTCTGTCCATACTGTACAAAAATGTTAAATGAAAGCTTTGTCAAAGGTTCTGCTTTACAGCCATTTATAGAACAAAATTTTGATGTAATTGGTATAAATGTAAAAGGTAGTAAAGAGATAGTTATAAATGAAGATTTAACTTTAACAGAGAGTGAATATGCAAAACATTTAAAAGTTCAATATACACCAACACTGATATTTTTAGATGAAAACAATAAAGTTGTAGTTAGAGTAAATGGTTATAGATCAAGTAAAAATTTTAAATTAATTTTAGATTTTGTAATTAAAAAAGAATATAACAATATGAGTTTAACTCAATATATAGAAAAAAATAAAAATAGTGGTTTGTATAAATTAAAAGATAATACTATGTTTACAAATTTAAATGATTTATCGAAAGTAACAAAACCTTTAGCTGTTATATTTGAAGATGGAAGTTGTACACAATGTAAATATTTACACAACACTACATTTAAAAATGATGATGTTAAAAAAGAGTTATCAAAATTTACTATTGTAAGATTAGATGCCTCTTCAAAAGAAAAAATTACTACACCTTCAGGTGAGATAACTACTCCAAAACAATGGGCTAAAGATTTAGTTTTAGACTATAGACCAGGTATATTACTATTTGATGAAAAAAAAGAGATAGCTAGAATAGATGCACTTTTATATAGTTTTCATTTTAAAGAGTTGTTTAGGTTTGTAAGTGGTGGTTACTATAATAAATATCATACATTTTTAGACTATTTGAAACCTAGACAAAAAGAACTTTTAGATAGTGGTATAAGTATAGATATCTCTGATAAATAATTTATTTTAGATGTTGTGGCTATAATGTCATATGACAAAAATAATAGATTTTAAAAAATATACCTCTATCAATATTGGTGAAAAACATAAAGTAAAAGTTATCAATGAGATTGGTGACTTTTTAAAGTATAAAATAATTGGCCGTGGAAATAATTGTTTAGTTTCAAATAATCCACCACTTTTAGCTATACTTGGCGATAAGTTTGATTATATTATTCAAAAAAATGACAAACTAATAGTTGGTGCGGCAACAACAGCAAGAAAACTTCTCACATACTGTAAAAAAAATAATATAGCTCATTTTGAACTTTTAGCTAAGCTTCCAGGAAATATGGGTGGATTAGTTAAAATGAATGCTGGGTTAAAAGAGTGGGAAATATTTAACTATTTATATTCACTAAAAACTCAAGATGGTGAGATATTAAAAAAAGATATAGAATACAGCTATCGACATACAAAAATTGATGGTATTATTTATGAGATAGTTTTTGATATAGAGTTAGGTTACGATAAAGAGCAACAAAAATTATTTAATAAAATGAGAGATAACCAGCCACATCTTCCAAGTGCTGGAAGTTGTTTTAAAAACCCACGAAATAATAGTGCAGGGCATTTAATAGAAAATGTTGGATTAAAAGGTTACACAATAGGTGGTATGGCTTTTAGTGAAGAGCATGCAAATTTCTTAGTAAATATAGGTGGTGGAACTTTTGATGAGGCAATAAAACTTATAAATTTAGCTAAAGCTGAAGTAAAAAAAGAATTTGATATTGAACTTGAATTGGAGATAGAGATAGTTTGAGTTAATAAATCTCTTAATATATTATAAATACTAATTAATATATAATATTTCACAAAATAAATATATGGGGTGTTATCATGTTGTCTTTAACAATAGAAGATAAAAATATAGAAAATATATATTTAAAAGAGTTTCATAGTGATAAAAAGAAATTTTTTAGTTTTATTCAAAGTAGTTTTGAAAAATTAAAAAACAAAGAGAGCTTAGAAGATAATGATAGTGAGTTGATGCATTTACAAATAAGTTCTATGACCACTACATGGAATAATGATAAAGACAAGGGTTGGGATGACTTATAACATTGGTGATATTATACTTGTTAAGTTTCCCTTTACTAATCTTACTAAATCTAAGAAAAGACCTGTTTTAGTTGTTAAAAATGAAAATGAATACAATGATATAATTTGTTTTCAAATTACATCAAACAATGAACAATCTAATTTACTAAAAATAAATAATAATGATCTATATAATAGTAACCTTACTTTAGAATCATATATTAAATATGATAAATGTTTTACAATAAGTAGTAAAGTTGTTGACAAAAAGATTGCAACAGTAAATGACGAATTATTAAAAAAGCTAAAGTTATTATTTTGTGAAGAGATATTCTAATAAGTATAAACTTAACAAAATGCAATGTTTTTAACTTCATATGATTTTTTACAGTAAACTTCTTATATAAATATATAAGGGTTTACAATGAAATCATTAAAATGTGCATCAATAGATGGTATAGACGCAGTAGCAATTGAAGTTGAATCAACATTCACCAAAGGGCTTCCAAGTTTTAGTATAGTTGGTATGGCAAATACTGCTATTCAAGAATCAAAAGATAGAATAAAATCTGCACTTCTAACAAATGATTTTAAATTTCCACCAAAAAGAATAACTATAAATCTAAGTCCATCAGAGATAGCAAAGAAAGGTAGTCAAGTTGATCTTTCTATTGCACTTCTTATAGCATTGCAAGAAACAAAATTTAAACTTGATGATTTTTATGTATTTGGTGAGTTAGGACTTGATGGGAGTTTAAAAGATACTAAGTCAATATTTGTACTTATATTATCTCTTGTAAGACAAAGTGATATTAAAAATGTACTTATTCCAAAAGAATCTATAGATAAAATATCAACAATACCAAATATAAATATATATGCAGTTGAAAATCTAAGTGAAGCGATAGATTTTTTTAGTTTAAATGATAAATCAAAATTCAAAGTCGAAAATAAAATATTTGAGCATGATTATATAGAGGTTGATGATGAAAAATACTATTATACAAAAAAATATCAAGATAATTTTAGTGAGATTAAGGGGCAAACAATAGCAAAAAAAGCTGCTCTTATAAGTGCAGCAGGAAATCATAATATTATATTAGAAGGTAGCCCAGGATGTGGAAAAAGTATGATAGCAAAAAGGCTTAAAGATATATCAGCTCCAATGAATCTTGAAGAGATACTGGATATTGCAAAAATGGAATCACTACAAGGAAAACATCCAAACTTTATACCAAAAAGAACATTTATATCTCCCCATCATAGTTCTACAAAAGCATCTATAGTTGGAGGTACACAAATAGGTGAGGTTGCATTATCTAACCATGGGATATTGTTTTTTGATGAGTTGCCACACTATGCAAAAACTGTATTAGAAGCTATGAGAGAACCTCTTGAAGATAATGAGATATCTATATCAAGAGTAAATACAAAAGTAAAATATCCCACTAAATTTACTTTTATTTGTGCTATGAACCCATGTCCTTGTGGTAATCTTTTGGCACAATCAAAAGTATGTAGATGTAGTGATATAGAGAAGCAAAGATATAAAAATAAAATATCAGATCCATTTCTTGATAGGATTGATTTATATGTGACGATGAATGAAGTAACAAAAGAGGATACAAGTGATGTTACTTCTGAAGAGTTACATGATAAAGTAATAAATGTATTTAAAATACAAAAGCAAAGAGGACAAAAAGAGTTAAATGGAAAGCTAAATGATGTTGATATAAAAAAATATTGTATATTATCTGATGATGTACAAAATATATTAGATTTATCTATCCAAAAATTTGCACTGTCGTTTAGAGCTATAAACAAAATCCTTAAAGTGGCAAGAACAATTGCAGATATTGAAAATGTAAAAAATATTCAAAGTAAACATCTAATAGAAGCATTAAGTTATAGAAAAAGATAAATTAAATATAAGATATATTAATATATAATGTTTATTAAGATAAACTCTATAAACGAGGATAAATAAAATGAAAAAAATAATATTAGTAACACTTGTTTTGATAAGTTTATTTGCAAGCTCTTATAATCTTAAGCCTATTAAAATTACAAAAGATATCACTTGTGTGATTGGTGATTTTAATCCACCTATGAAAAGTAATAAAGGTTTTGTTTCAAACATGTGTTATATTAATATAGGAGATAGTTTAGTTGTGCTTGATGCTGGACCAACTTATATTTTTGCAAAAGAGTTTCATTCTTTAATGAAAAAAGAATATTCATCAAAAAAAATATCACATGTTGTATTGAGTAATTTTCACGATGATAGAATTCAGGGTGCATCTTATTTTAAAGATCTAGGTGTTAAAATAGTTGGTCACTCCACTATAAATGAAGATATAAAACAAAATCCAAATAAATTTCAAAGAATGGAAATGATACTGGATCCTAAAGACTTAAAAGGAACTACACTAATTCAAGCAGATACATTAGTTGATAGTGGTTATAAAATAAAAGGAACCCAAAAAACTCTTGAAATAATTAAGCCAAGTGAGGTTTCGGAAGAGAAAAGTGATATTGCAATTTATAGTAAAGATGATAGCTTTTTGTTTGTTGGAAATATTGTATTTAATGGAAGAATGTTAAATTATACTAAAAATTCAAATGTAGATAAATGGATAGAAGCAATTGAAAATTTAGCTGCATTAGATGCAAAATATTTATTAGGTGGACATGGTGGTGAATATGATAAAAATTCATATATTCCAAGCTTGGAATATTTAAAAATTTTAAAACATGATGTAAAAAAAGCGTATGATAAAGAGATAGATGTAGAGGATATACAAAAACACTTTAGAGATGGTAAATTTAAAAATATACCATATTACAAACAGCTTAATTATAATAATATCAGTATATATTATGACCAGCTTGAGTGGGCTGAATAACAATGTGGAAAGAAACGGTTGATTATCTTACAGTAGATATTTTTGAGTTAACAGGAAGTGTAAATGATACAGTAAATTTCTTCATATACGATACAATTAAAATATGGTTTTTACTTATTACAATTATATTTCTAGTTTCATATTTAAGAACCTATTTTAATACAGAGTATGTAAGAGCATATCTACAAGGTAAATCAGAATTCACAGGAAATGTACTAGCAGCACTTTTTGGTATAGTTACACCATTTTGTAGTTGTAGTGCTATACCTTTATTTTTAGGGTTTATACAAGCAAGAATACCTTTAGGTGTAACATTTTCATATTTGATATCAGCACCACTTAACAATGAAATTGCAATAGCATTGCTTTTTGGACTTTTTGGTTGGAAAATTGCTGCAATTTATATAGGCTTTGGTTTGTTGGTTGCAATTTTAGGTGGTTATTTAATTGGAAAACTAAAAATGGAAAAGTATATTATCCCAGATATAAAACCATCTAGTGGGTGTTGTAGTGGTGAGATTGATATAAAACTTAATTTTAAAAAAAGGGTAAAAGAATCTTGGACTGCAACAATTGATCTATTTAAAAAGATATACATATATGTGGTTATTGGTGTATTTATAGGTGCTTTTATTCATGGTTATGTTCCAGCAGAAACTATTGCTACTTATACAGGTGGTGATGCTTGGTATGCAGTGCCATTGGCAGTTTTAATGGGAATACCAATGTATTCAAATGCGGCAGGTGTAATGCCTCTTGTGGAGGTACTTACAAGTAAAGGTATGCTTCTAGGTTCTGCCTTATCTTTTATGATGGCAGTTACAGCACTTAGTCTTCCTGAAGCGATGATTCTAAAAAGTATTTTACAAACTAGACTTATTGTAATATTTTTTAGTATTGTAGGTTTTGGTATTGTTTGTATTGGTTATATATTTAATTATATATTGTAAAAAAGGGAGAAAGATATGAAAATAGAGATTTTAGGTACAGGATGTGCCAAATGTAAAACACTTGAAGAGTTAGCAAAAAAAGCTATTGCACAAATTGGTGGATTTCATAGTGTAGAAAAAGTTGAAGATGTTATGAAAATTATGGATTATGGCGTTATGAATACACCTGGATTAGTAGTTGATGGCGTAGTTAAAAGTACAGGTAAACTTTTAACAGTTGAAGAGATAGTGGAATTGATAAAATAAT
>JAYEIM010000048.1:0-3559 GCA_034660095.1 Campylobacterota bacterium
ACAAATCAGTGGAACTAACAAGTAACCCATCGGCTTTAAAGTAGTCAGAATTCGAAAGTGTGAAAGTTATTTTAAATAAAATTTTAATTTTCACTAAGGGTTACTTGTAGTTCACTTCAGCCGTTAGATGAAGATACATACTGTTAAGTAAAATTATAGATAACTCAAATCATTGTAATCATCAACCATAACATACAATTCTTTATAAATATCACTAAGATTTTTGCCTGTTTCCAATCGTTCATTTAAATTTGAAAGACTAATTTTAACTCTAATTGCAGATATTTTAAAAAACATAATATCTTTTAAATATATAAATACCCAGTTAGGGTATTTTTTTTCTTTATCTTTAATTATTGAACCCCAAGCATTAACATAAGAATATGATAATGAGAATTTTTTACAAAAATCTTTTTTAGTAACACCATTTATTTTAAGTAAATTATTAAATAATTCCCTTTCTCTATCATATTGAAAAATTAATCCATTTATACAAATTTCTTTCAAAATTATCCTTTATGTATTTTATAGAATATATTATATCACAATTCATATATTTTATAGCATATAATTAAGCTAAATTTTATAAATAAGATAGTATCGTACTTTATTGAATACATTGAAATATAAGAAATATATCTTATAGAATACAAGGAGTTAAATATGTATAATAAAATAACTTTAATTGGCAATCTCACAAGAGATATAGAATATAAAATTATTGGTAATGGTTCAGCTTTAGCAAAATCATCAATAGCTACAAGCTATAAATATAAAACTAACAATGGGGAACAAAAAGAAGAAGTTTGTTTTTTGGATTTTACTATATTTGGTAAATTGGCAGACGTTGCAAATAATTATCTTGAGAAAGGTTCAAAAATATTACTTGATGGTAGATTAATTTTTGAGCAATGGACTACACAAGATGGAACAAATAGAAGTAAACACTCATTAAGAGTTGAAACTCTTAAAATGTTAGATACTAATTCTAATAATTCAACTTATCAAAATACTACTTCATCTAATTTAGATAAAAGTAATGATAAAATGAAGCTTGATAAAGAATTTTTAGATGATTTAGATAAATGTCCATTTTAGGGAAAAGTATGAGTAATAAACAATTAAGGGAACCATATAGTTTAGCAAATTATAATGATTATATCAAAGCATATAATTATTTTAAAGAAGCTAATCTTGATTTTTATAATATTCATTTATATATTGACCTTTTAGAATCTAAAGGAAAAACAGTTTATAAAATAGACTTAACTAAATGGTTAGAAATGAAAACAACTGATTTAGATATTAATACTTTTATATCAAAAAATAAATTATTTAATAATATGACATTCAAAGATATTTATGATATTCTTAAATCAATTTATCCATCATATATTATAATAATTGAAAATGGTTATTTTTTTGAAGTATTAGAAGATGATGCTGAAAGCTTATCTGATGTATATGGGTGGGAAATTTACGAAAGACAAAAAGGCATAAAAACAACAGGTTTCCCAGATAATGCAGAGCAAATATGGAAAGATTTAGAATATGAAAAACAACCATATATAATAGTATCTCAATTAAAAAACAATAGTAAACCAATAGATAGAAAAATATCTAGAATTTATAAGGGCAGAAATGACAATAAATGAATTTGAAGACTTGGAAATACAAATAAATAATGCTAAATTTGAATATGAACAAATTAGAGAAAAATTTGAAGAACTTAAAAAGCATAAAATAGAAAAATATTATGAATTAAAAGAGCTTAAAATAAAGTACGGAAAAGAAAAAAGAAAAAGAGGCAATAAGTTATGAAAAAATTAAATGAACTAACACTAAAACAAAGGGAAGAACTTTTTAGACAACTTCGTATCTCAATTACTCATCATTCAAATGCAATGGAAGGAACTACATTGTCTTTTGGAGAGACAAAAGAGTTACTAGAGCTAGGACATACAGCAGGACATAAACCTCTTGGTGAACAACTAGTAATATTAGGTTTTGCAAAAGCCTATGATGTAATTATTCGTGAAGCAACAAATAAAGAAAATATTATAGATAGTAGTTTTATCAAAGATATTCATGCAATTATGTTTGAAGATGCTTTAAAAGTAGCACCAGAATATGTATCTAAACCAGTTGGAGCATATAGACTAGATGAAAGATACATTAAAGGTGTAGATATAAAACTATCTTTACCACATATGATTACAAATGATATTGAAAATTTATTATACAGAATAAAAAGTAATGATATGAGTTTATTAGATATATCTGATTTTCATATCCAATTTGAAAGAATACATCCATTTGCAGATGGTAATGGAAGAGTAGGAAGATTACTAATGGCATACCAAGCTATACAAAATATTATTGTCCCACCACTTATTGAAAATGAACATAGAGATGATTATTTAAAAGCTATAAATGATAAAGATGATTTATGTAAATTTTTAGATGAAAGTATTAAAAAAAGTTTAGAATTGATAGATTTATAAACAAGTGAAGATAAGCTTTAATGATAATTTGAGCATTAAGGTACAACAAATCAGAGGAGATAACAAGATTACACTGCGGAAATGTTGAGCTTTTAGTATATAAAATTAGATATATTAAAGATTAAACATCTCTATAGTTATACCATCTTGTAGCTCACTTTAGACGTTATACAAAAGGAAGTACATGGATAAAACAATGAACAGGTCAAAAGAATTTAGAAAAAATTTGTATAGAGCTACTAGTATTTCTTCTGAATGTGGAATAAGTGACTCAGAAGGATTAAAATTAAAAATCTATAATATGGCTACAATAAAAGAGCAACACCAAATTAAATACAAAACTTAAGTGAAATTCACTTAGGTTTTGATACAATTATCTATAAATAAATTATTGGAGAATATTATGCAACTAGCAGTAAATATATCATTACCAAATATTTTAACTTTAATTTCTCAAATGTCATTAAATGAAATTGAAGAAGTTAAAAATAAAATAGTAGAAAAAGAACTTTACTTTAAACCATTCAAAAAAGATAAAATTGAAAATGTAATGAATGATTTTCAAAATGAAAATTATTCAAATGACTTTTTAAATGATTTAGAAAATGGATTAAAAAAGAGTTCAGTTTATAATGCAGATTAAGCAAATTAGAGATGATTTAGATAAATATCTTAAAAGCATAATTTAGAAAATAAATATAAAAAAGCAAAAGGCTTTTTTGAGAAAGATCCATTTTATCCATCTTTAAATACAGAACTATTAGAACCTAAAGATAGATTAATATATTCATTTAGACTAGATAAAAAATATAGAGCAATATTTATTTATATTGATGATAATATCACAGTAGCAAGTATGCTATTAAATGCAAATGATACTATGGAACAAAATTATATGCAGCAGACTGAAGAAAAAATTATGTTGAAATCTTCTATAACTTTAAATCCAATCATCGCATTCATAAGTGCTATCTTAGGGCTTTGTAATAGTTGATCTAAAGTTATATCACTTTGTTTAATGTTATTATTCTGTATTAGTCTATCTATTGTTGTAC